>JAWLHF010000050.1:0-23093 GCA_041690515.1 Clostridiaceae bacterium
ATTGACACTAGGTCAATTATATCATGGGCATTAACAAGCCAATTGATATTGATTTATTGATATAAATTATTAAGATAAACTTATTATACGAGGAGTGATCTGATGATAAAGAATCAAGAAGCGTTAGTCTATGAAATAAGAAGCTTCAACAGGTTTTACACAAATATCCTGGGTTTGTTGGACAAGCATATACTTGACAGTCCATACTCACTTACAGAAGTACGTATCCTATTGGAAATCAAGAAAATGAAGGACTGTACAGCCAATAAGCTGACTGCCAAACTATCAATAGACCGGGGATATATGAGCAGGGTGCTGAAACGCTTTGAAAACGACAAGCTGATAGCAAAAGAGAGTTCCGTATCCGATAGACGAAGAGCAATGCTGTATCTTACACAGAAAGGAAAGGACATACTGGCAGAGCTTGAAAGCAGATCGGATAAACAGGTGAAAAAGCTTATAGGCCATCTGTCTGATGATGAACAACAAAAGCTGGTTGACTCAATGAAGTATATCAAAGAGTCACTGTTGGAAGGTGTGAATCCGGTGACCATCAGGACATACCGAAAAGAGGACATATCATACGTCATAAGGAGACACAGGGAATTGTACGAGGATGAGTACAGTTTTGGGGATGAGTTCGGTGATTATGTTGAAAAATACGTAACTGAATTTGATAAGCAATGTGACACAGAGAAAGAGAACATATGGATAGCGGAGACAGAAGGAAAACCGGTAGGGATGATTGCTATCGTCAAGGTGGATGATACAACGGCACAGCTTAGATGGTTCCTTATTGAGCCTCATATGAGAGGTATAGGGTTAGGGTACAGGCTTATGAAAACAGCGGTTGATTTTTGCAGGGAAAAGGGTTATAACCATGTCTTCCTCTGGACAGTGAGCATCTTGGAGGCGGCACGTACCCTATACAAAGGCTTTGGCTTCCGTATGACTGAGAGTAAGGCAAATGATACCTGGGGCGGTTGTTTGGTTGAGGAGCGATGGGATATGAACATGGATTATCCATCCTCATAATATGGCAGGTTTACATACGGATAGACAAATTATCCCGTATAGATTAGAATAATATAGGGTGATGAATTTGGATAACGGGAATAAAGCATTGAATAACAGCCTTGATAAAGCACTGAAGCTCCTAGCTTATTTTAATGCCGACAGACGGGTAATAGGCTTGAGTGAGCTGTCAAGGCTTTCAAATATGCCTAAGGCAACAGTGTACAGGATGATTTCCACCTTACAAAGACATGGCTTTATAAAAAAAGTGAGCATAGTGGGTAAGGATAATCAATATAAGCTGGGACTAAGGTTTTTGGAGTATGCAAAGCTGGTCAGTGAGGATCTGGAAATAAGGAAGATAGCACTGCCCTATATGGAAAAGCTAAGAAACAAGGTGAATGAGTGTGTACAGCTAATAATAAGGGATGAGGATGAGGCTGTATACATTGAGAAGCTTGAATGCACACAGCTGATCAGGCTATATACAAGGACAGGAAGACGTGCCCCTTTGTATGGAGGAGCCTGTCCCAGAGCAATACTGACTTTTCTGCCGGATGAGGAAATAGGGAGGATCCTTGACACTGTAAGATTGGTAAAGATAACAGAGGGTACCGTGGTGGATAAAACAAAGCTCCTGGAGATGATAAGGCAGGACAGGGAGAGAGGATATACAATAAGCTATGGGGAGCTGGAGCCGGAAACAGTAGCTGTTGGAGCGCCAATTTTTGACAATATGGGAAAAGTGGTAGCTTCTATCAGTGTTGCAGGTCCGGATAGCCGCTTTACCGAAGAAGATATACCCTGCATTACGGAAGAGTTGCTCAGAATCACCGGTGAAATATCCAGAGAATTGGGTTATAATGGGTAAATATGATTTATAAGAATAAAAAGCCATGAATTCAAGATTTGAATTCATGGCTTTTTTGTTGGCTCTTCAAGATGTAATTGCAACAATATTGCGATAATTCAAAAAAATATGTTGCATAAAAATGGAAATATAAATATAATAAAAACAAGGAAATACGAACCAACGGTTCACATAATGAAACAAGGAGGTGTAAAATGAGGAATATTGTTGATTTAAACAGTGACGTAGGAGAAAGCTATGGGGTCTATAAGCTTGGGCTGGATGAGGAAGTGCTACAGTATGTATCTTCAGCAAATATTGCATGTGGCTGGCATGCAGGGGATCCTATGGTCATGGAGAGAACCGTTGCAATTGCCAAGGAGAACAGAGTGGGTATAGGTGCCCACCCCGGATACCCGGACCTTATAGGCTTTGGAAGAAGAAATCTTGATGTCACACCAAAGGAAATAAGGAACTATCTGATTTATCAGATCGGTGCCATGGCAGCCTTTGCCGCAGCGGCAGGGACAGCTCTGCAGCATGTGAAGCTTCATGGGGCATTCTACAATATGGTTTCTGCTGATACAGTCATGGCAAAGGAAGCAGCAAAAGCCGTATATGACTTTGACAAGAATCTGGTAGTAATGGCCTTGGCGGGGAGTGAACTGGTAAAAGCGGCAAAGGAGCTGGGATTAAAGGTTTCAGAAGAGGTTTTTGCCGACAGGGCATACAATTCCAATGGTTCTTTAGTTTCCAGAAAACTCCCGGGATCAGTAATACATGATAAGGATCTGGTCATTGAAAGAGTCAAGAAAATGGTCAAAGAGGGAAAAGCAACTGCCATTGATGGAACTGAGATAGACATAAATGCCGATTCCATTTGTGTACATGGGGACAATCCCGAGGCAGTGGCTTTTGTAAAGCTTATCAGAGAGAGACTGGAAGCTGACGGAATACAAGTCAGACCAATTAGAGAATTTATATAAGAGGGGGAAAAATAATGACGACACCGAAAATTGAAACAAGCACCACTGTGAAAAAAGGCGGATGGTCAGTTCTTTTAGGAGCGGCATTCATTATGGCTACCTCGGCAGTCGGACCGGGTTTTCTGACACAGACTGCAGTTTTTACTGAACAATTCAAAGCATCTTTTGCATTCATCATACTGCTTTCTGTAGTAATAGATATAGGTGCTCAGATGAATGTATGGAGGGTCATAGGGGTATCCGGACTGAGAGGCCAGGATATCGCAAATAAGGTATTTCCCGGCTTGGGCTACTTTGTGGCCGGTTGTGTTGCACTGGGCGGCCTTGCCTTTAACATAGGCAATATCGGCGGTGCGGCATTGGGTGTAAATGTACTTATCGGTATAGATGTGAAGGTAGCGGCCGTAATATCTGCGGTAGTAGCCATAATAATATTTCTTTCAAAGCAGATAGGCAATGCTATGGATAGGTTTACAAAGATACTGGGCTTATTGATGATATTAGTTGTAGGCTATGTGGCATTTTCCACTCAGCCCCCTGTCGGAGAGGCAGTTGTAAGAACCTTTGTGCCTCAGGATTTTTCTTTTATGGCATTGATAACTTTAGTCGGAGGAACGGTAGGAGGATATATTACCTTCGCCGGAGGCCATAGGCTGATAGACGCAGGAATTACAGGAGAAGAAAATGTTAAGGAAATTACAAAATCATCAGTAACAGGAATTGTAATAGCATCAGTAATGAGGATACTTTTGTTCCTGGCTGTTTTGGGGGTTGTATCAAAAGGTCTGCAGCTGGATCCTGCCAATCCGCCTGCCTCTGCATTCAAGCACGCCGCAGGAATGATAGGGTATAAATTCTTTGGCGTGGTTTTATGGGCTGCTGCCATAACCTCTGTTGTAGGAGCGGCTTATACCTCGGTATCCTTCTTAAGATCTTTTGCGAAGGTTATTGAGAATCACTACAGATATTGGATCATTGCTTTTATAGTGGTATCAACATTGATTTTCGTCACTATCGGACAGCCGGTAAAGCTCTTGATACTTGCAGGTTCACTAAACGGGCTGATACTTCCGATAACATTAGGCACCATGCTGATGGCATCCACCAATAAGAAGATAGTGGGAGATTACAAGCATCCTAAATGGCTGCTGTGGGCAGGTATAATCGTTGTTGTAATAGCAGTATATGCAGGTTATAAGTCAATACTCGGCATAGCAAATCTATTCTAATACATATCGGGGAGAGGTGCCGGAGTGCACCTCTCTGTATATATTTTGAATCAAGGGTGGGATGATACTATGTATGAAAAAGGGCGGTATTTGATTTCCGGTGATAAAGGCTTGGTAATCGAGTTTGGAAATGAAATAAGTGAAGCAGTTAACAAGAAAGTAAGGAATCTATATCTGGCGGTAAAAAAGAGTCAAACAGCAGGAATATTTGAAATGATACCCACTTACAGATCGCTATTGATACAGTATAACCCAATTGAAATAGAGATAGACAGACTGAAAGAAAAACTCATGGAAATTGAAGAGGCTTTAGACAGTATTGATATTCCAAAACCAAGGATATTGGAGATACCGACCATATATGGTGATGAATTTGGGGAAGATTTGGACTTTGTAGCTGAACATAACGGTATAAGCAAAAAAGAAGTGATAAACATACATTCATCTGTTGATTACCTTATATATATGCTGGGTTTTACCCCCGGTTTTCCATATTTAGGAGGGATGTCAGAGAAGATAGCAGCACCAAGGCTGAAAACTCCCAGAACAAAGATACCGGCAGGATCTGTGGGAATAGCCGGCAAACAGACCGGTATATACCCGATAGAGAGTCCCGGAGGCTGGCAGCTTATCGGGAGGACTCCCCTTAAGCTCTACGATCCTAAGAGTGAGACTCCGATAATATTGCAGGCAGGGGATTATATCAGGTTTAAGCCCATAGACAGATACGAATATGAAGATATAAATGTTTTGGTTGATAAGAATAGATATGAAATCAAAATAGTTATGGAATAGGTGGTCGAGGAATATGAAGGATATGATAATTGTCAATCCGGGCTTACATACTACTGTACAGGATAAAGGAAGATGGGGATATCAGGAGTTCGGGATGCCTGTCACAGGGGCAATGGATGACTATTCCATAAGGTTAGCCAATATTCTTGTTGGAAACCATGAATATGATGCAGTGTTGGAAACCACCTTGATGGGCCCTGAGATTGCCTTTAATATTGATGCGGTAATAGCTATTACCGGTGCAAATATGATGCCCAGAGTCAACGGTCATATTGTGCCCATGTGGAGGTCCCTTTTGATATACAAAGGAGATGTGCTTTCCTTCTCTTTTTCCAAAGAAGGAACAAGAAGCTGCATAGCTATTGCAGGAGGCTTTGACATACCCACTGTCATGGGCAGCCGCTCTACCTTTGTAAGAGGCGGTATAGGGGGTTTTGAAGGCAGGATACTTAAAAAAGGTGATGAGTTGAGCGTCAGGGAGAGTAATGCCGTCTTGCAGCAGATTGCTAATAGAATCATCCCACAAAAGTATATACCTGATTATAAGGAAAGCTGCAGGATAAGGACTGTATTGGGTCCCCAGGATGACTGCTTTACCGAGGAGAGTATAGATAAGTTCTTCGGCTCGGAGTACCATGTGACAAATGAAGCGGATAGAATGGGCTACAGGTTGGAAGGCCCTGCCCTTGAACATAAGAATGGAGCAGATATAATCTCGGACGGGATAAACCTGGGCTCCATCCAGATACCCGGCCACGGCATGCCTATAGTAATGATGGCCGACAGACAGACCACAGGGGGCTATACCAAGATTGCCACCGTTATTTCAACAGACATACCGCTTATGGCACAACTAAAGCCCGGAAATAAGGTGAGGTTCGAAAGGATAGACCTGCAGGAAGCCCATAGGCTCCTTAGGGAATATGAGGATAAGATCAGCGCAATAAAAAGCTATGTAAGCAGTAATCAGCTGGAGCCCGGAAAGTCGAAATACTTTAGCGTTAAAGTCGGAGGCACAAGCTACGAGGTGATGGTAGAGGAACTTAAATAACCTATTGATGAGAAGGAGGTTTGAAATTGGGGAATTACCATGATTTATCGCCAAAAGAAGTGAGACAGCTTATTAGAGAAGAAAAAATAACCGTACCCACATCAGGTATGTGCGGGGGCTATGCTCAGGCAAACCTTGTGATACTTCCCAGGGAATATGCAGAGGATTTCAAGGGATTTGCAGAATACAACCCAAAGCCTTGCCCAATACTTGAAGTCACAGAGCCGGGAAGCCACATGACAAGAAAGACCGCAGACAATGCAAACATAATAACGGATATTCCGAGATACTTCATTTATAAGAACGGTGTAAAGGTTGATGAATGCACCAATGCAGAGGAGTATTGGAGGGAGGATATGGTCTGCTTTCTGATAGGCTGCAGCTTCTCCTTTGAAGAAGCGCTGATAAAGGCAGGAATAGAAGTCAGGCACATAACCATGGACTGCAATGTGTCCATGTACAAGACCAACATCCCTTGCAAGCCTGCGGGAATATTCAACGGTCCCTTTGTGGTGAGCATGAGGCCAATAAAAGCCGACCAGGTAGAAAAAGCCTTTGAAATAACGGCAAAATACCCCAATGTGCATGGAGCACCTATTCATGCGGGTAACCCTGAAGAAATCGGCATAAAGGACATCAACAAGCCTGACTATGGAGATGCTGTAATTATAAAGGAAGGCGAAGTGCCGGTTTTCTGGGCCTGCGGAGTTACACCCCAAGCGGCAGTGGAAAATGCAAAGCCGGAAATTGTAATTACCCATGCACCGGGACATATGTTCATCACAGATATACTGAACGAAGAGATTGAACAAAAGCTGTTTAAATAAAATGCCAACCTGTCAACTTATCAACTAAGCATGAAATGAGCTAAGAAGTTGGTAGGCTGGTAAAACAAAAAAGAACTCCGCTCTATGAGTGTCAGTTCTTTTTTTATATCAAAATTATAGGAAATATCAATATTGGCGGGAGTATGTGGGAATCGAACCCACCCATGAGGCTACCAACCCCAAACACTGGTTTTGAAGACCAGAGGGCACACCAGCACCCATCTACCCCCATATTATTATATTATAGACCGGATATTGAGAATTTATATGTCCAGCATACCTACAAATATTATCATAAACCTACTGGAATTGCAATGGTCAAGAATAAGAGAAAATGCATAAAAAAACCGAAACTTCTATGCTTGTAGCAGATTAGATAATCTTGCATAGAGATTCGGTTTGTTTTTTATCATTGGCGAAACCTTTCGGGAGATTGAGCAATCTCCTGTTTCATCTGTTCTATGATCCTTCGTACCATTTCACCGCCGACCTTGCCGCATTGTTTTGCTGAAAGGTTGCCTTTATAGCTGTTGTCAAAATCTATACCGAATTCTGAAGCGATGGACTTTTTCAGATTATCCATTGCACTTTCGGCTTCAGGTACAAGAATCCTTGAGCTTCGCCTTCCGATTCTTTTTCCTGTTATAGTTTTATATGTTGTTTCACTATGATTTGTCATCATAGAACACCGCCTTTCATAGTTAGTATTCTATGGATTCTGCATTTACATGAGTTGAAAATATAGGATAAGGAAAAAGAAAAAGTTATAAAATGAAATTTGTCAGCACATATACAGTCAGCGGCAATGTTATGATGCTCAGCAATGTGGTTATGAAAACACCAATTGAAGCAAACAATGGCTCTGAGTCAAACTGGGTGGCAAAAATTGCATTTGTTGCTCCTGATGGCATACAAGCCATTATGGTACAAATGGAAATCACCATTTCATTAAAACCCATAAATTTCAAAATGTATGCTGTGGCAAAAGGAATGAGAATAAGCCTGAACAGGGATACAACATAAACCTTTTTATCCGATACAAGCTTTGCGATGTCAATTTCTGCAATCAAAGCACCGATGAGCAGCATCGACAGAGGAGCTGTCATCTTACCCAGCAGGTCAAAGGCTGAGTGAAGCGGATAAGGGAACCTTAGCTTGAATATGAACATTGCAAGTGCAATAAGGGATGAAATCGAACCAAGGTTTAGAAGCTTTTTCAGGTCTATTTTATCTTGGCTGTTGAACAGCAATACTCCGTATGTCCATAGGAAAACCGTAAATACCAGGTTGGCAACCGCAGTATAAAAAACTCCAATTTCTGCAAAAAAAGCCTTTGCGACAGGATAACCCATAAAGCCTACATTTGCAAATACCACAAGGGATATGAACACATTAGCGGTTTTTTTCTCATAATGAAGGACTTTTGTAATCCCTATGCTGAGGAATATTATCACAACATAAGAAATCACAGTTATTGTGAATATGCTTATCATGTTCGGAATTACTTCCGGAGTCTGCTCGAAGTTGATTGAAGAAAGAACCAGAGCAGGAAGGGCGATTTTCATAAGAAGTGCAGAAATGGAATCCTGCATTTTGTTGTCAAGTATTTTGGCTCTTTTTGCTGTAACCCCGATGAACATTATTATAAAAAGTATCAATATCTGGCTGACTGCTGTATTAAAATCCATAGAAACCACTCTCCGAATATAATAAAAGCTAAAATTTATAATAAATCTGCATTACCAAAATAAATATATCATAGATTTATATATATGTACATAAACAGCCTAAGGATACTTAATGCTTATAAAATGTGCCGATTGAAGCTTTAGCATTTTGGGGGAGGAAGAGCAAATGATTGAAAACAGCAGAGAGGAGTGCCTTCTTAAGGAAATAAAGACACTGAATGAGCTGCTTACGCCTCTCGCAAGCTCATACAGGCTGGCTGTCGGAGCAGCAGAAGAATTCAACAAGATTGCTCTTGCACATCGCCGGGATGTGGAGGATGCTATAGACAGGGCGGATGATCTTGGGCATTTGGTTGATGATGTCAGAAAAAAGCTCAGAAGATATATGAAAAGATATTTTACAGAGCTTGATTATAAGCTGGATTATATGGATGAGCTTCTGGAGAAGGCAGCAATGCGTGAAAAACTGGAGTCCAAACTCAATAGGATGTCAGATAAGAAAAATGAGGATGTCTGAGATGATTCAGCATCCTCTGATCTTTTCTGCGGCTGCATTCAGGAATTCATCAAGCTTATCCGTCCTGCTGCCTCCTCCCTGGGCTGTCTTTGTATTTCCTCCACCTTTCCCTTCAATGATACCCAGTACTGATCTGAATATTGAATTCATGTCAATTTCAACGTTGTCAGAGCGGGTAAATATCACCTGTATGCTTTCATTATTACAAGCCAGAAGTGCAACAGTATCAGGCGCTTGTGTCAGATATTGGGCAAGCAGCCTTGCATCATTGATGCTCCTGCCTTCCAGAACTTTGCTTACCAACCGTACTCCTGAAATTATTGGGTACTCCTTTATTATGCTTTCTGCTTCAAACTTCATCAATTCCTGTGTGGCAGCTGAAAGCTGCTTTTCATATTGTTTGCAGTCATTCATCAGCTTGTTCACTGCCCCAACAATATCAATGTCTCTGGCAGAGAGCTTTTCTCCAAGTGATCTGATGATGGAATTCTGCAGGCCATAGTCCTTTAAAGCCCGGTTGCCGCAGACAAAGGTGAACCGGATGCCTCCCTTACACTTCTCCCAGCTCTTTATCTTTATGACTCCCACTTCTCCGGTTGTACTTACGTGGGTGCCGCCACAGGGAGAATAATCAAATTCTTTTACTTCAACTATCCTGATATTTTCTGTGACCTTTGGCATTTTCCTGAGGGGAAGCCTCTTTAGCTCCGCATCAGTTACAAACTTTGCTGTAACAGGAAGGTTGCTGTAAATGATGTCATTTGCCATGGCTTCAATACTCTCGGCATCATCGGTGTTGAAGCTGTCAATATTTATTTCTATACTTACAATATCCTTGCCCATATGGAAGCTGTCAGTGCTTCCGTTAAGAAGCCTTTCAAAGCATGCTGAAAGGATATGCTGGCCGGTATGCTGCTGCATAAGATCGAAGCGTCTGGACCAATCCACCAGACCGGTCACTTCCTCTCTCTGCATAGGAGTATCGACAATATGGAGTATTTCGCCATCCTTTTCTATAACCTGCTGTACTCTTGTGTTATTCAGCAGTCCTGTGTCGTAAGGCTGACCTCCTCCCTCGGGATAAAAGGCTGTCTTATCCAGCACCACTCCATAGGCTTCCTTATAAGGCAGGACCTCAAGGACCTTTGCCTTGAATTCCTTGATATAGGGATCATTATTATATAACCTTTCAGTTCTCATAAGTACCTCCGTTTTATTACCTTATGACAAAATGTATATTTCAAGTTTATCATTACCAATGATTCAGTTCAATAATACTGTCAATACATTAACGCTGCCCAAATGAGTCAAATGATTGTACAAAGCATAGTATGTAATAGAATCAGAAGAAGGAGGTAATCTTATGAATTTCAATGAAACAGTGGTTGTACCTGTAATAATCTCCATAGTAGAGATGGCAAAGGGTCTCGGGATGCCCCGCAAGTTCTCCTCTTTAGTAGCTTTGATCGTAGGAGCGATTCTTGGGGTGTTTTTCATAGATCCTCATTGTATAAGGACAGGCCTATTTAAGGGCATAGTCTATGGCCTTTCAGCATCCGGATTGTATTCAGGTGCAAAAAATACCGTTGAACAGTTCAGACACAATAAAGATAAGGATATCCAATAAGATACACTCAAGCTGTTTGGCAAGAAAAAAATTCCATATAATGGATAAGGAACGAATTTTAAGTTATAATATAACTAAAAAATATAAATAGTATATGTATGGAGAAATATCTGATATGCTGCATACAGACAGGAATAAAGAAAATGGATAAGAAGAAAATGATTTTCACAGTTTATGCTTTTTCGATGCTGGCGCTGATTGCATCAGCATCAGCACTTTCATATAGATTATTGAATAATATATCACTTCAGCAGTTAAAGATGTCCATAGGCAGTCTGGGAATGATGACACCGGTGGTTTTCGTCCTGCTTTGCGTTTTGAGGGGAATCTTTTTTTTACCTTGCGGACTTATGTCGGCTTTGGGTGGTATGCTTTTTGGAGCGGTGTACGGTACTTTTTTCACATTGATAGGACTAACAGCAGGTTCCTTTTGTACCTTCCATTTGGCGAGATACTTTGGAAAAAGCTGGGCTCAGCGTATTCTGGGCCATAGATATGACAAGTATGAAGGCTATATTTCAAGAGATTCCTTTTTAAGTCTGTTTTTAATGAGGGTCGTGCCGATTCTGCCTTTTGATGTTGTATCCTGTATAGCCGGTATATCCAGAGTCAGGGCAGGCAGATTTGTTTTTGCCACTTTAGCAGGTTCTCTGCCGGGAGTATTCATATATGTTTTCTTCGGAGATTCAATCAGGGAGCTTTCGTTAAAAAGAGTGGTTATTTCTGTGGGGGTTATTATACTCTTCGCAGCTATGCCCTTTCTTTACAGGTATCTGATGAAGCTGATCCATAGGACCGCATAATCATTGGCATTTAAGCTGTTCAAAATATGGAAAGTATATATTTATCCTCCTAAGGTTAAATTAAACTCAGGAGGTGAACTGCATGGGTAATAATACATCCAACAATGGTCAGCAGAGGAGATCCACAGGCACTGGTTTGATTGGCTTCATTATTAGGTTTGCAGTTGCTGCGTTAGTACTTATGGTTACAGCTTATTTTGTTCCGGGATTCAGAATGAGGGGAGGCTTCACCACAGCTCTTATAGGTGCACTGGTGATAGCAGCTGCTGATTTTCTGATTGAAAAACTCTTCAGGTTCGATGCGTCTCCTTTAGGCAGAGGTATTTCAGGCTTCCTTGTATCAGCGGCAGTGATATATTTTACTCAGTACTTTGTGCGGGGCATGGAGGTAAGCTTATTGGGAGCCGTTATAGGAGCACTGGTGATAGGTCTTATAGACTCAATACTACCTACAAGGTTCATGTAGGACTTAAATAGCTGCGGCAAGCAGCTATTTATTATTTGTGAAACAACAAGGTTCCCGATACTCAGCAGCAATCTTTGGTTGCGTTGTTGGGTGGGGTTACAGGCATTCAAGTGTTTCAACACAAGCTCTTTATGGAGGAATTGAAATGAAACTCACTGTATTGGGCAATAACGGGCCTTATCCAAAGGCTGGAGGGGCATGCTCGGGATATCTCATGGTCAGCGGAGAAACCAAGGTAGTATTGGATTTTGGAAACGGTGTATTGAGCAGGCTTCAACAGTACATTGGAGTAGAGGAAATCTCGGCAGTCATCATATCCCATCTCCATGGGGATCACATAGGGGATTTGATGATACTTAGATATGCAGCCGATATCAAGCTTATGAAGGGGAAGATGGAAAATCCTATACGAATATATGCTCCCGGAGAACCTGCGGATGAATTTACGAGACTTGGATATAAGAAAGCCCTGGAGGCTATTGAGATAAACCCCGCTGAAAAACTGATCATAGGTGACCTGAAAATTAGCTTCAGGGAAATGCTTCACAGCTATAAGAATTATGCAATATGCATAGAGCATAATTTTAAGAAGTTTGTATATTCCGGTGATACCTGTCTGAATGAAGGAATAACTGATTTTGCAAAGAATGCTGACTTGTTCCTCTGTGAAGCGGGTTTGTTGGAAAGAGATGAAAAATGCATCAGAGCCATGCACCTGACAGCCAAGGAAGCAGCACAGATCGCAGAGGAGGCAGGTGCAAAGAGGCTGCTGCTCACCCATTTTCTTCCCGGGGTGAAGCCAGAACACTATATGGATGAAGCCACTTCTGTCTATAATGGAATAATGGAGCTGGCGGAAGAGGGCAAGAGTTATTTTGTATAAATATGATAAAAATGTAATTATATAGAAGGAAAATAAAAATATTGATAGAAACCATATATTACACTGAGAATTGTAAATATGGATGTGGAAATATGGTGAATATCAGACAAAATGAGGAACATCACGGTAGCGGTAGGTATACCATGACAGGTACGGCTATCGCTTTTCTTTGCGGAGCAATAACAGCAAGTATCATATTGCCTGGTGTGCTGATCATATTGAGCGCTCTTTTTTTGTCCTTGCTTATTGTGCTCATAAACAAGCACAAAAGGGAGAGCCTGAAAGCTGCACTTATACTGGTGGTATTTATCGGAGGCATGCTGAATTATAGCATAAGCTTAGGCTTGTCTGCAAAACTTGATATGTTCGACGGGAGAACCGCTGTTTATGAGTTTCTGATACTGGATGGTCCCGTGGAAAGAGGAAAATATCTGCAGTACACCGCAGAAAGTCTGTCAGTTGTCCATGAGGGAAGGAGCTATGATTTCAGAGAAAAGGTCTTCTTAAAAGTAAAGAAGGATAAGGTCTTCAGGTTCGGGGATAAGGTGATTGTTGAGGGCATATTCTCCGATATTGCAGAGGCTAGAAATCCGGGGGACTTCAACTATAGACTGTATTATAAAAGCAAGGGCATCAACAAGACTGTGGAGGCCTCTGATGCGGCATTGCTTGAGCCGGATAGCGCCGGAGTAATAAGAACAATACTATATCTGTCCAAGGAGAAGGTAAAGAGTATTATAAATGAAGCCCTGCCTGCCGAGGAAGCGGCAATACTCACCGGAATAATCACCGGTGACAAGACAGACATTGACGAGGATACAAGGGATGCTTATATGCATACAGGACTATCCCACATACTATCTGTGTCCGGGCTTCATGTAGGTTTTCTTATGCTGCTGGTCACATTTATGCTAAAGCCATTCAACCTGGGGAAAAAGACTAAGGGCATAATTACAATGTCTATAATCACCTACTATATATTGCTGATAGGAGCCCCCATGCCATCGGTAAGAGCTCTAATCATGCTTGGGGTGCTTATTGCAGGAAAAGCCGCAGGCAGGGATTATGACCTAAAGGCTTCGATATCCTTTGCTTTGATGCTGATTCTGCTATTTCGGCCTTTGGGAGTACATGACCCCGGTTTTATCATATCCTTTGGTGCAATGTACTCAATTGCGTTACTCCATCCGGTACTATACGGCATACTGAGGTTTGTACCGTCATTCTTGAGGAGCGCTTCAGCCTTATCATTATCAGTATGGTTAGGACTTGCTCCTATTCTTGCCTGTTATTTCAACTACATTTCCCTGGTAAGCATCATCATCAATATTGTTGTGGTACCATTAGCCTTCACAATAACATTAACGGGCTTTGTCGGGATTTTTGCGGGAATTGTCTCCAGAATTGCTGCTCTGTATGTGTTTTCTACGGATTATTATCTTATAAAGCTTCTTACCTTCATTATAAAAAAGGCAGCGGAGCTTCCTACCGCCGGTTTTTATATCCCAACACTTCCCGCATATTTATACGGATTGTACTATGTCGGTATAGGTTTGACCATTGCCTGCTTCAGATCAGCCTATTTCAGGATATATATAAGAAGGCTTGCAGCGGTATATTTGATTGCTGCCGCTGTTTTGCTCTCGGTTTATAATATGCCGTCAAGCAGGCTGAAACTTATTTTTTTTGATGTGGGACAAGGTGACAGCTGCTGCATCATCACCCCGGGGAAAAAGGTGGTGCTGGTAGATGGAGGCGGATCTCCCGGAAAAGGAGAGTATTACTATGATGTGGGCGGCAAGATAACTGTTCCTGCACTGCTGCACCAAGGGGTATGGAGGATAGATACTGTTGTGGTATCCCACTTGCATGATGATCATATGGAAGGCCTGCTAGCGGTAATGGAGGTGTATCCTGTGAAAAACCTCATCCTGCCCAGATTTTCCGGCAGTCAGGAGGATATTTCAGGGAATAGCGGTGCTTTATTGGATAAGTGCAGAGAGAAGGGGACAAAAGTTTACAGAATGGGGAAAGGTGACTATGTGAAGCTGGGAGATAAAGTAAGGATGGACTTTCTTAGTCCGGTAGGAGAAGCCAGATCAAATGAAAATGAGAATTCTTTGGTGGGAATGCTTACCTATCAGAGCTTTCGCGCTTTGTTTACAGGAGATATAGGTAAAGAGACGGAAGCAGGATTACCTGCTGAAGCTGTATGTTCCAGTGTCCTCAAAGTACCGCATCACGGAAGCGGGCTGTCTTCCTCAGAAGGATTTATAGAGGGAGTCAAACCCCGAGTAAGCGTTATATCGGTAGGCAAGAACAACTACGGACACCCGTCTCCGGATGCGATGAAGAGGCTGAATGCTGCAGGAAGCATGGTATACAGGACGGATGAAGCTGGGGCAGTGGTTATAACAACGGACGGGAAACATATGAAGGTGAAGACTGTAAGGCGGTGAATCAGGCGGGTATAATGCAGGAAGCTGTATCAAGGATTCAGTTATCTATTGCCCATAGGTGAAGATATATATTATAATTTAACAATAGACAATAAATACAGGTATGGTGGTGTGACTATGAGCTTCAGACAGTTGATGAAGGATATTAAGGATAACAGCTTAAAACCGGTATATCTCATATACGGAAGTGAGACATACCTTATAGATAAGGGCTGGGAGGTACTTAAAAATGCAGTTGTGACAGCATATCCCGAGCTTAATTATACCCAATTGGAAGGTGAGAAGCTTGAGGCTTCTGAGCTTTCTGCTGCCTGTGAGACCTTTCCCTTTGGCTCAGATAAGAGACTGGTGGTTGTCAGGGATCTGGGATTGTTCAAGAGCAAAGGGGAAGGGGAGGAAGATGGGGCTGACCGCAAGGATGCACAGCAATCCTTCATAGATGTTATAAGTAACATCAGTGATACCACATGCCTTCTGCTTGTCACCTACGGAGGTATAGGCAAGAAGAAGAAATTTGTGAATGAACTGAAAAAACACGGAGCTGTGTATGAGTTTGGCAGGATAGATAAGGATGAGCTTGCTCAATGGATAAAGAGGGAGCTTGGCAGAAACGGCAAGAAGATAAGCCCGAGAGAGCTGGATTATTTCATAGACACTACGGGGTATCAGGATAAAAACGGAAGTAAGACTCTGTACGATGTGGAAAATGAAATAAAGAAGCTGACAGGCTATATCGGAGATAGCACTGATGTTTTAAGAGAGCATATCGAGGCTGTTGTTCCACGAAATATGGAAAATGATATATTCAAGCTGATAAATGCCTGTGCAGAAAAAAACATAGACCGCAGCCTCAGGATTTATGGAGACCTGCTTATGGATGGAGAATCAAGCTTTGGTATACTGGCGCTGCTATCAAAACAGATAAAGAACATGGCGGAGGTATCTGAGCTCCGCAGTAAAGGCTATGACGGCAAAAGGATATCTGAGACTCTTAAGATTCATGAGTATACTGCAAAGCTCTGTATCAAATACACCGCTTCAATAAAAAAGCAGGACCTGATGTCTGCTTTTAGAAAATGTATTGATACCGAGTTCAGCATCAAATCCGGGAGGATGGCAGAAAGATTGGCTATGGAGATGCTGATGACGGGCCTGTTTGATTAACAGGATACAAACATAAGAAAGCTCCCTGTGATATATTTTGAAACACAGGGAGCTTTTTTTATATTCCATTACAGGACATGATGAAAACATTTCTAAAAACAAGAACCCCGCCAAAAAACACAATCAAAGATTGCTGTTGGGTTCCGGGAACCTTATTGTATTCACAATAACAAAAAACCCTGATGAGTTCAGGGTTTTTATATTATCAAATTATTAAGCTATAGCTTTTATTTTCTTTGATAATCTGGATTTCTTCCTTGCGGCTGTATTCTTATGGAGAGTACCTTTAGCTACTGCTTTGTCAATAAGGCTGGTAACCTTTTGGTACATTTCCTTAGCTTCATTAGCATTTCCGGCTTTTACGGAATCTTCGAACCTTTTTATTGAAGTTTTCAAGGAGGAAACAATCATTTTATTTCTTCTTGTCTTGAATCTAGTTACTTTTATTCTTTTCAAAGCTGATTTAATATTTGCCATAACCTTCACCTCCTTCAAAATTCATTAACAAAAGGTATTCTATCATATTAACCAAAAAAATGCAAGCATATTGTAAAGGAGCGGTGTCTATTTAATTTTACCCATTTTTCTGCCTTAATATGTTTATGAAAGCATACTGCACACTTTGCATAAAAACAATAGCTAAGGCACAAACTTCAATTATTATAGCTTCTAAAATAATTAATGGTTTTTGGAGGGAGTACTTTGCCTGGAATAAGAACAGATTTGGCTATTGAAGCAAGGGAATTCTACAATAAGCAGGAGAACAGAGGAGACATACCCGGAGTCGAAGTTGATGTGGAGAGGAAAGAGGATGTCACAGTAACAAGAGTCAGGGTGGTGGAAGAGGTAGGGGCGAGAATAATAGGAAAGCCCATGGGCAACTACATCACCATAGAGGTGCCCAATCTTAGGGACAATGACAAGGAGCTTCATGATGAAGCAGGGAGGATACTGGCACAGGAAGTTGCAGGGATAGTGAAGCTTGATGACCAAAGCGTGATACTGGTCGTAGGTCTGGGTAATTGGAATGTAACACCTGATGCCCTTGGGCCGAGAGTGGTGGAGCATTTGCTTGTGACACGTCACATCAAGGAATATATACCTGACCAGATTGATGAAGGGGTAAGGTCGGTTTGCGCAGTTGCCCCCGGAGTCCTTGGTATTACAGGAATAGAGACCAGTGAGATAATAAGGGGGATAGTGGACAGAGTCAAACCAAACCTTGTAATTGCTATTGACGCTTTGGCTTCAAGGAAAATGGAAAGGATAAGCACGACCATACAACTGGCGGATACAGGTATCAATCCCGGATCCGGCGTGGGCAACAACAGGAAGGAACTGAGCCGGGAGAGCATGGGGGTGCCGGTTATTGCCATTGGAGTACCCACTGTGGTTGATGCGGCTACCATGGCCAGCGATACCATAGATATGGTGGTTGATACCCTTATCAATGAATCCACAAAAAGCGGAGAGTTCTATAATATGCTGAAGGAAATGGATAAGGACGAGAAATACAAGCTGATAAATGAAGTTATATCTCCCCACTTGGGAAACATGATGGTCACCCCAAAGGAAATTGACAGGCTTATAGATGATATTGCCATTGTGATAGCCAATGGATTGAATATCGCATTACACCCCAGCATAAGCGAGGATGATATTGACCGGTATGTGAACTGATCCGCTGCCTGATGCCGGGGCAAAAGCTCGAGAGTGATACTCCGAGCTTTTATTCATATATTGGGACATTATAGCATATAAGTGTATACAGACAAACAAATTTGATTTGTTGTTTGCTTCCATAAGCACATATTGCGAATCCCTTGAATGCAATGATAAACCGACTGAGAAGATACAGGTCAGAAAAGAGGTGGATTGGTTGAACAAAAAATGGCTGTTTGTCTTTTTTATCATACTTGCAGTTGTTATACTGTTTTTTTTCTTTAGATGGCTATATGCGCCTGATGGCCATATGAACGGGTATGAAGGAAAAATGCTGGCAGCAGAGGGGGATTTGACCGATGCTGTTGAGGTATTCAGTTATGACATTGAAAAAAGGCTTAAACTTGAGGAGTATTCAAATAATCTATACATTCAGCTGTTGAATACGGTGCTTACCAGTGCCAAAGCAAGCTATGAAAAGGAATATGGATACCCGATACCGGGGCTTATATCTTCTGCTGCAAGTAGCATGACTGAAGGACTGCATACGGATATGGGTAATCCCCTTACATATTTAAATTTTGCTTTCACAGCATTCAGCCAATATGATCCCTCTATATTCACACATGCAGGAGTAGGCGCTAAACATCCGGGGGAAGACAACATTATCACAGATTTTGAAGACGTGCCTCAGGGAACGATATATTTCAGCGAGGAAGACGAATACAAAGCGGAAGGGATACAAAATCAGCAGCAAGGCACATCCGCGACGCAGGAGTCTGGTATAGCAGAAGCGTCTGTCGCTATGCCCGGGAGGATAGCCTTGAATCCCAATTCTCCTCAAATACTCATATATCATTCTCATTCGACAGAGAGCTATATGCCGCATACTGCGGGTAATTATCATACCAGCAATGAGAAGTATAATGTAGTATCTGTAGGAAGTGTGCTGGCTAAGGAATTACAGGACAAATACAAGTATAAAGTTCTGCACAACAAGACCCAGCATGATAAGGAGTCCTATGCGTATTCCTATGCAAATTCACTGGAGACAATAAAGAACTCTCTTAACAGATATAACTCCCTGAAGGTGATATTGGATCTGCACAGAGATGCTTTCGACGCCAAGACCGAATCCTCAAAGATAGCAAGGAAGGCAGAATATACAACCTCAGTCAATGGGAAAAGTGCTGCAAGGATCATGCTTGTTATTGCAAAGGGAAATCCCAACTATGCCGAGCTGGAGAAATTTGCAGTATATATAAAGAAAAAAATGGATAAACTATATCCTGGATTATTCTTGAAAATTGTCGTTATGGAAAGAGGCAAATACAACCAGTATTTCAGCAATCATTCAATGCTGGTAGAGATAGGATGCATGCTTAATACCATTGATGAGGCCCAATATTCGGCTGAGCTTTTTGCAAGGGTTCTGGGGGAAGTAATCAATGATCTTAAGGAATAGATGGGTATGAATAAGAGAACAGAACAAAAGAAACGACGAGGTGAGAAGTTCAGAAGCAGGATGAAGAAGACACTGGCAGTCTTTTTCTGTATTGCCTTGCTGTTTTTTTCAATAAGAATCATTGATATGTCAACCAGGAGGATGATTATGTGCAATGATGACAAATATGCAATGAACATATCCCTGGATGAAGATAATATGCTGAGGTTGGATATTGCAGGTGAAAAACTCCTGCTTAATGCAGGTCCTGCCATAAGAACCACTGAGCATATACTATCAAGTTCAAAAAGGCTATGTAACAGCTTTGTGGAGACGATCAGATCGAAGTTGTCAAGCTCACTAAGATGATCCTGAACATAAATAATCATACAATAATATCAGTGCTTATGATTGGGAGTGTACTGCATTCGTGCATTATACTCCTAAAATATTTAATGATAAGTTATAATTTATTAACCTATTTATTGTTAAAAAGTTATATGCTATAATTTATAAGATTAAATAATGACAATAAAATTTGATGTATATATGGAATAACGGCACAAAGGAGGAAAAGCACAGATGGCTGGTGACAGACAGAAGTATATCAGGAATTTCTGCATAATTGCACATATAGACCATGGGAAATCAACCTTGGCAGACAGGTTAATCGAGAAGACCGGTGTCCTGACCTCAAGGGAAATGGAAGAGCAGGTATTGGACAACATGGACCTTGAAAGGGAGAGAGGAATCACCATAAAGCTTCAATCGGTAAAATTGGTCTATAAAGCTAAGGATGGGCATGAATATATACTCAACCTTATCGATACTCCCGGACATGTGGATTTTACATATGAGGTATCCAGGAGTCTGGCCGCCTGCGAGGGAGCTGTTCTTGTGGTTGACGCAACTCAGGGCATAGAAGCGCAGACTTTGGCAAATGTATATCTGGCTCTGGATAACAATCTGGAGCTGTATCCGGTAATCAACAAAATTGATCTGCCCAGTGCGGATCCGGAGTTTGTCAAGAAAGAAATTGAAGATGTCATTGGGCTGGATGCTTCCGAAGCCGCCCTTATATCCGCCAAGGAAGGCATAAATATAGAAGAGGTACTGGAAGGAATAGTGAAGTATGTACCCCACCCTTCCGGAGATGAGGATAAGCCCCTTAAGGCATTGATATTTGACTCCTTTTATGACAGCTACAGAGGGGTTATTGCATATATCAGAGTAGTAGACGGCGTACTGAAGCCGGGCATGAAAATGAGGATGATGTCAAACGGAAAGGAATATGAAGTCATAGAGGTAGGTACAATGAAGCCCTATCTAAATCCCAGCGGAATTCTCATGGCAGGGGATGTAGGTTATGTGACCGCCAGTATCAAGAATGTGAAGGATGTTCATGTAGGGGATACAATTACAGACGGGAACAATCCTTGCAAAGAGCCGCTGCCGGGCTATAGGAAAGTGACTTCCATGGTCTACTGCGGAATCTATCCCGCAGATGGAGCAGACTATGAAAACCTGAGAGATGCTCTTGAGAAGCTGCAACTGAATGATGCCGCACTGCTTTTTGAGCCTGAGACCTCGGTAGCTTTAGGCTTTGGCTTCAGATGCGGTTTTCTGGGACTGCTGCATATGGAGATAATACAGGAAAGGCTGGAGAGGGAACACAATCTCAACCTGGTAACCACTGCACCAAGTGTTATATACCATATCACAAAGACCAGCGGTGAGATGATAGAGGTGTCTAATCCCACAAACATGCCCACTCCTCAGGAGATAGAATACATGGAGGAACCCATAGTCAAAGCCACCATTATGACTCCTACCGAGTATGTCGGAGCGATAATGGATCTTTGTCAGAATCGCAGGGGTACCTTCAAGGATATGCAGTATATGGAGGAGAAAAGGGCGATACTGCACTATGAGCTGCCTTTAAATGAAATAATATATGACTTTTTCGATGCATTGAAGTCCAGGACAAAAGGATATGCATCCTTTGACTATGAGCTTAAGGGCTATGAAAAATCAGAGCTGGTAAAGCTGGATATATTACTTAACGGCGAAAATGTCGATGCACTTTCCTTTATAGTGCATAAGGACAAAGCATACGGAAGAGGAAGGTCTATGGCTGAAAAGCTCAAGGATGCAATACCCAGACAGATGTTTGAAATCCCGATACAGGCTGCCATAGGAACAAAAATTATTGCCAGGGAAACTGTAAAGGCGATGCGTAAAGATGTACTGGCAAAATGCTACGGCGGAGACATAACAAGAAAGAAAAAGCTTTTGGAGAAACAGAAGGAAGGAAAGAAGAGAATGAGACAGGTGGGAAGCGTGGAGCTGCCCCAGGAAGCCTTCATGTCAGTGCTTAAGCTGGACGAATAAAGCAGGTTAGGATGAAGCATATGAAAGAAATCGGATTGTACATTCACATACCCTTCTGCAGGAGCAAATGCATGTATTGTGATTTTAATTCCTATGAACGCAGGGAGGGGGACGGTGCTGCATATGTCTCGGCACTATTGAAGGAGCTTGCCCTATATCAGGAAAAATACGACTTTTTATACAAGACAGTTTTTATCGGTGGGGGTACTCCCACCGTTATTAATTATAGCCTGATAGGCAGTATCATGGATAAGCTGGGTCAATACATTAAAGCAGGTGCTGAGGTAAGCATGGAGTCAAATCCCGGGACTGTCACCATAGAAAGCTTGAAATACTACAGAAGCCTGGGGATAAACAGACTAAGCATAGGACTTCAGGCATGGCAGGACAAGCTTTTGAAAGGTCTCGGCAGAATACATAGCCGGGAGGATTTTCTGCAGACTTATGATAGCGCAAGGGAAGCGGGCTTTGAAAATATCAGCACTGACCTGATGTTTGCACTTCCCGGACAGACCTCTGAAATGTGGGGGGAGACTCTGGAGCAAGTCTGCAGGCTGAGCCCGGAACATATCTCCTGCTATAGTCTCAAGCTGGAAGAAGGCACCAGGCTGCATAAACTGCATGGAGAGGGCAAAATAAAGCTGCCGGATGAGGAACTGGACAGAGATATGTACAGGATGGCAGCAGATATATTGGAGCACTACGGTTATACACAATATGAAATATCAAATTTTGCAATGAAGGGTAAGGAGTGCAGGCACAATCTCATATACTGGAATAATGAGGAGTATCTGGGCATTGGTGCCGGAAGCCACTCAAAGCTTGAAAGTACGAGGTTTTGGAATATCTGTGATATAGACCGGTATATGGATACGATCAACCATAGGATGCTGCCTGTGGAGGGTCAGGAAGATATATCCACAGAAGAAGACATGTGGGAAACGATATTCCTGGCACTTAGGCTTAATGAAGGACTTGATGTTGCAGGCTTTGAGAAGTCATACGGGGTTGACTTCAAAATAAGGTATGAGACTGCATTGAAAAAGCTTACTGCTTATGGCCTTGTTGTAATGGAGAATGGCAGGCTCAGGCTCACTGATAAAGGAAGAGATTTATCGAACTCGGTTTTTGTTGAATTTATGTAGAAAAATGCGACATAGCCGCATTTTCGGTTGCGAGATGCAGGCACTGGGTCATGTCTCAGGGGTCCTGTTGCGAGTTTCGGGTGTTTATGCAG
>JAWLHF010000051.1:0-22926 GCA_041690515.1 Clostridiaceae bacterium
ATCTCCCCTTTACCCTGGGCTATCACACGGGGAGCTTCCGTTCCCTCTTCATAATAAATTGCTGCTGCTTTCTTAAGCTTCTTATCCATATTATATCCTCATATCAAAATGAATTTTTCCAGAAGTTGCTTCATTGATCATTTCTTCAAGAGAAATCACACTGAAGGGCTGCTCCAGGTCAATAATCCTAATAGGATTAAGAATGTATCCCTTCTCTTTTAGAGAATCCTTCAACATAGGAAAATGCTTTTCCAAAAGCACTCCAATATCTTTGTTTTCAACTCTGAAAGTTACATTGACGCTTTTATCCTTCACCTTTATCATGCTTTCAAGATGTCCAAGGCTTTTCAAATCCAACGCGACCACTATGGTAGCATCCTCCGGGTCGATTCTGCTGCTTCTTTTTCCTTCCTTGAAAATGTAAAGCTTTGCAGTGGAAGGGTCTCCGTTTATCATCACGGGTATCTGTAAATAATTGGCATGCTGGTTGATGCTTTTTATAAAATCGATATTGTCCCTAAGGTTTGACAGCATGCTCTTTATCTCCGGGTCCTTGTTTTCATTTCTGTTCAGATAACCTTCCAGCTTTTCTCCCAGCCTGACAATATCCTTCAGTTTATCAGAAACCTCTTCTGCATCCTCTAACTCCTCAGGTTTTATAAAGATACTCTTTATTGTATCCTTTATCTCCTTAAGTTCAGGGCTGTCATTATTAATTATCTTTTGCTGAATCTTATCCAATAGCTGCGATATTCCATCGCTGTTCCGTATATTCCGGAGGAGCATACCCAGGTTTTTGGGTGTGACTTCTATTTCCTTTGAGAACATATAAGTTATTGCTTCCATATCGGCATCCCTTATTGAAGCCAGAACTGCAGCAACCTTGTCTGCAAGCTCTGTCACTTGCTTGTCCGGGTTTATCCCAAGTCTGCCGATTCCTTTCAGCATCTCTGATCCATCATTACCCGAAACCTCTTTGCTGTCCTTTAGCGATGCTGCAATGCCTCCTTCCGGTTTGACTCCGGCATGTGCAATATCAGATTTTGTTGATTCCGCCTTTATCATCTTCCCTGTATCTGAGGAAATGCTCGCACTCTCCTTTATGTCTGCAGCTATTGTCGTTTTCATCTCAGAAAGGTCGGCCTCTGGTTTTTCCGGCTCCGTTAACCCTATTGCTGCAGCATCTATAGCTGCAGTATTTACAACATTGCCTCCGCTTGGCATTTCAACTGTCCCTTCCGTTTTTTCTACAGGCCAATTAAGCACTATCCTGTTCAACACATCCACAGGTGTGTTCTTAATATCCATACCCGACAGCAGCAATGCAGCCCTTCCTTCACTGTTTTGGCTCAGATTGCCTATACTTTTCTGCAGTGCCGTAATGCTTGTTATTGTCTCTCGGTCAACAGGCAGCTTGTACTTTATAAGCAGCTTTGCTGCATCAATATTGTTCTCATCAACAGGAAGATTCAATTGTTTCAGCAGCTCCGCAATTTTCATATTCAAGTCAATACTCTTGCTGTCCGCTTTAAGTTCAGCATATATCTTCCCTTCAATCACACTGTTTACAAGCAGCTCTACTAAAGCTCCCTTTGAGACTTTTATTCCATCCTTAAGGATAGCCGATAATATCTGTCCTCCTGAGGTCCGTATGGTTATGCTGCTGCCATCAGCTTCAATTACCTTGCCTTTTATTAAGTCACCGGCCGTCACTTCCTTATTGCTCTCTGACATATCCGGTTTTGTATTTAAAACGCCGGTCTTATCAATTCTCATATAATCACCCCTGAAAATTCTTTGTAAAAGACCTTCTGTGTATAGGGAGAAGTCCGTACTTCTTTATACAGGCTATATGTTCACTTGTACCATAGCCTTTATGTTTCCCAAAGCAAAAATGCGGATACAACTCATCATAACTTGATACGATCCTGTCTCTCTCAACCTTTGCTATTATAGAGGCTGCAGCTATTGAAAGGCTGAGACTGTCCCCTTTTATTATACCTTTCTGCGGTATGTCCACCTCCTTCAGTGTCACTGCATCCAGCAGAACGAAATCAGGTTTGTGGCTCAAACCTTCCAGAGCTTTCTTCATCGCAATATATGTGGCATTCAAGATGTTTACCTCATCTATGACCTTCTCATCAACAATACCGATACTACAGCACAAAGCTTTTTCCTTTATCTCCTCATAAAGGTATTCCCTTTTCTCTTCTGAGAGCTTCTTGGAGTCATTCACTCCCGGTATCAGTACTCCTTCTCCAAGTATTACCGCTGCTGCAACAACCGGTCCCGCCAAAGGGCCTCTGCCAACCTCGTCAATTCCTGCAACCAGCTTGTAACCCTTCTCATAGCAGCCTCTTTCATACTCAGTCATCTTTATAAGCCGCTCTTTTTCCCTATCATCATTCTTAATCCTGAAAGCCATTCCTGCACCTCATTCTTTATATATTAACATTATCGGATAAATCAGCATAAAAATATAAGCATACACAAATTAATGTACATGCTTATTATATCATATACGCGATAAACAGAAATTCTCTTAGACTATTTTCGCTTGCACACAGAAAAATTCATACTGAAATAGTTTTCCAGCATATTTTCTGATGGCACCAGAATATGGGATTGTATATTCGTATAGCCTGAATACTCTGTATCACAGCTAAACTTGATACCTGCCTCTGAGAAATCAAAGTCCTTATTTAAGGACGCCCAATGGGCGCCCCCACATTCCACACAATTATACTAAAACTCTTCAGGAGTCTCCAAAGTAATATTCCCAATCTTTCCGCCGCGGAACTCATCCAGAAGCATTACTGAAGCCCTCTGAATATCAATCTCTCCACCTGCTATTATGCAGCCCCTTTTCCTCCCTATAAGCTCCAGAAGCTTTTCAGGGGTTATACCTTCAGGTATCTCCTCCAGCTTGTATCTTGCCTTCAGTTTATCCGGAAACCTTTCTGCCAGAACTTCCAGCAGCTTTTGCGACAGTTCTATTACATCCAGTATTTCATCCTTTATTGCTCCTGTAAAGGCCAGACACATACCAACCCTTTCATCCTCAAACTTCGGCCACAAAATTCCCGGTGTATCCAGCAGCTCAAGCTCCGGGCTTACCTTTATCCACTGCTTTGCTTTTGTGACACCCGGTCTGTCTCCGGTCTGAGCAACGCTTCTGCCCGCAAGCTTGTTTATAAAGGTGGATTTGCCAACATTGGGTATACCTATTATAAGTGCTCTTGTTGTCTTTACAAGAAGCCCTTTGCTTCTAAGCTTATCAAGCTTTTCTTTCATAAGATGCCTTGATGCAGCCAATACTTCCTTAAGGCCGCTGCCGCTTACTGAATTGGCCAGTATAACTTTCGTATTACCGCGGTTAAAATAATCCATCCACTTCCTATTGATAGCAGGATCTGCCAGATCGCTCTTGTTCAGCACTATTATCCTCTTCTTGTTACCTACAATTTCATCAACTTCCGGATTTCTGCTGCTCATGGGTATTCTCGCATCAAGGAGCTCTATTACTACATCAACTAGCTTCAAATCTTCAGCTATCTTTCGCTTTGCCTTCACCATGTGTCCTGGATACCATTGTATGTTCATATGTATCACGCTCCATTTTCAGGCTCGTGGTTACGGGGTTGAGGATACAGGTCATCAAGCAATGCATCCATAGCCTGCTTAAATCACCATACCTCGCACCTCGAATCTCGCAGCCTTAGATAAATAAAAAAAGGGCTTATAAAGCCCCCTTTTTTATCTGATTTCTTTTATCTTCGCTCTCTTACCTACTCTTCCTCTCAAGTAGTTAAGCTTCGCTCTTCTAACTTTACCTCTTCTTACGACCTCTATTTTTTCAACCTTAGGTGAATGTAAAGGGAAGGTTCTTTCCACACCTATACCGTAAGAAATCCTTCTAACTGTGAAATTCTCTGACAGTCCACCACCCTGTCTCTTCATAACTACGCCTTCGTATACCTGTATTCTCTCTCTGGTTCCTTCAATAACCTTAACGTGTACCTTTACTGTATCCCCAACGTTAAAAACAGGTATATCATTTTTAAGCTGTTCGCTTTCTATAACCTTTATTAAATCCATCGCAATGTCCCTCCTTCCATCATAGACGTTCATGTTCATAATTATAACCTATGGCGGTTATGGTTGGTGCACGACAGCGGAACGCCCGTAATAACATTAGAATTATATCATATGACAAGCCATGTTGCAACTTAATAATAGAATTATTTGCATTCTTTTTTTATCTTATCCAAAAGCTTTAGGTCATCCTCTGATAAATCTGCTTCTGTTAATAATTCCGGTCTCTTGCAGAAGGTCCTTTTCAGTGATTCATACCTTCTCCATTTCTCTATGTTTTCATGATGTCCCGAGAGCAGTACTTCCGGAACCTCCATTTCCATGAAAACAGGCGGTCTTGTATATTGAGGGTATTCCAGCAGTCCATCACTGAAGGATTCAACCATATGAGAAGCATCTTCCTTGAGTACTCCGGGAATCAGCCTGCAGGTTGCATCAACCACTGCCATTGCTGCTATTTCTCCACCGGTCAATACAAAGTCCCCTATAGAAATCTCCTGGTCAACAAGAGCTTCATTGACTCTCTCATCAATACCTTCATAGTGCCCGCATATTATGAGCAGATTATCAATACTGCTAAGCTCCTTTGCCATTGCTTGATTGAAGGTCTTACCTTGTGGACTCATCAGCACAGTATAAGGCTTCATGCCAAGCTGATTTTTGACTTCTTCCACTACAGCAAATATCGGCTGACATTGCATTACCATCCCCAGTCCGCCCCCATAGGGATAATCATCCACCTTTCGGTGCTTGTTATCGGAGTAATCCCTTATATTATGAAACTTTAATTCAACCAACTGCTTATCGACCGCTCTCCCTATTATGCTCTCTTTAAGTACAGCTTCAAACATCCCGGGGAAAAGGGTCAGTATATCTATTCTCATTTAAATCAAACCCTCTGGTAATTCTACTTTGATTTTTCTTTCACTGAAATCGATTTTTTTCACAATATCCTTCAGTGCAGGTATAAGGATGTCCTTCCCTTCAGCTTCAACAACAAAAACATCGTTGCTGCCTGTCTGTATCACATCCTTGACTCTTCCTAAAAAAGCATCCTTTTCATCATATACTTCCAAATCTATCAAATCGCAGATAAAATATGTATTCTTGGGGAGACTTACCGCGGACTTTCTGTCTACCTTTACATAAAAATTCCTAAGCTTGTTGGCCGCTTCCTCTGTATCTATACCCTTAAGCTTTAACACCACAGTATTTCCAGAGAACTTCACTCCCTCAACATCATATTCTACCAGCTGCTTGTTTTCTTCAACATAAACCCTATTGAGTTTTTTAAACCTGCTAATATCATCAGTAAGAGGATAGACTTTCACTTCTCCCCTGAAGCCATGTATGTTTATTATCTGTCCTATACTCAAATAACCAAGCATTTCATCACTCCTCATGCTGCTGTATGATTAACTGCCGCCGCTCTATACAGAATAGCAGAAAAATTGGCTAAAAGGCCGTTCTATCATAATATAAAACGGCCCTTTTAAAATCCTTAATAATTATTATGAGAAGCTTCTTACGAAACTTATTTACGGGGCATAATACTATTGTATATATGCCCTTACCCATTATAGTATCTCTACTACTACTTTTTTATCCAGCTTTGATGCACTGGATTTTACAACGGTTCTTATCGCTCTCGCAATTCTTCCGTTCTTTCCTATTACCTTACCCATGTCTTCAGGGGCTACCGTAAGCTCCAGGAGTATGGACCTGTCACTCTCAGTCTCCTTAACCTTGACCATTTCCGGGTAATCTACAAGGGCTTTTGCAATTACCTCTACCAGTTCTTTCAATTGCAACACTCCTAATGGATATTTAACCCATATTATTAAGCTTCAATAATGCCGCTTTTCTTTAAAAGTGACCTTACTGTGTCTGATGGTTGTGCTCCGTTATTGAGCCATTTCTTCGCCTTTTCAGCATCTATCTTGATTTCAGCCGGTTCTGTTATAGGATTGTAGTATCCTATTTCCTCGATGAACTTGCCATCTCTTGGAGATCTTGAATCAGCGACTACCAATCTATAGAAAGGTGCCTTTTTTGCGCCCATTCTCTTTAATCTTATTTTTACTGACATTGAATTCACCTCCTTACAAAATTATATTACTATTTATCTAAAGAAAGGCATTTTCATTTTACCCTTCTTCATATCCTTTTCCATACCCGCAAACTGCTTCATCATCTTCTTGGACTGCTCAAAATTCTTCATGACCCTGTTGACATCCTGTATGCTGGTACCGCTTCCCGCAGCAATCCTCTTTCTTCTGCTTCCGTTAATTATGTCAGGATTTGCTCTTTCCTTTTTTGTCATGGATCTTATTATGGCTTCTACTTTGACAAGCTCCCTGTCATCCACCTCCAAGCCTTTAAGCTTGCCGGCGTTCATACCGGGTATCATTTCAAGTATCGAGCTTAGAGGACCCATCTTCTTCATCTGCTGAAGCTGATCCAGAAAATCGTCAAAGGTAAACTGCTGTGACCTCATCTTCTTCTGAAGCTCCATTGCAGCTTTATCATCAAAGGCAGACTGTGCTTTTTCAATGAGACTGAGCACATCACCCATTCCAAGTATTCTGGATGCCATCCTGTCAGGATGGAAGGGCTCCAAATCATCCATTTTTTCACCCATACCGGCGAATTTAATGGGTTTTCCCGTTATTGCCTTTACTGATAGTGCCGCACCGCCTCTTGTATCACCGTCAAGCTTTGTAAGTATGACACCGTCAATTCCAAGCTTTTCATTGAAGCTCTCGGCAACATTCACTGCATCCTGGCCTGTCATTGAGTCTACTACAAGAAGTATCTCAGTGGGCTTAACATTCTGTTTTATATCAGCCAGCTCATCCATAAGCTCTTCATTTATATGAAGGCGTCCGGCTGTATCTATTATCACCACATCATTGCCGTTTTTCATTGCATGGGCTATCGCAGCTTTTGATATATCCACGGGATTCACTCTGTCACCCATATTGAAGACTTCTATGCCCACCTGGCTTCCAACAACCTGAAGCTGCTTTATGGCCGCTGGCCTGTATACATCGCAAGCAACCAGCAGTGGGTTCTTGCCCTGCTTTTTAAGCAGGAGTCCCAGTTTTCCGCAGGTTGTTGTCTTACCAGCTCCCTGAAGCCCTGCCATCATCAGTATAGTAGGCGGCTTGGAAGCAAAGACAATCTTACTGTTGGTATTACCCATAAGCTCCGTCATCTGATCGTTAACTATCTTTATGACCTGCTGTCCGGGGGTCAGGCTTTCCAATACCTCATGGCCTACTGCCCTTTCCGTAACCTTGTTTATAAAATCCTTAACCACCTTGAAGCTGACATCAGCTTCCAAAAGTGCCATTTTTACTTCTCTCATTGCATCTTTTACATCTTTTTCACTCAGCTTTCCAGCACCTCTGAGTTTTTTCAGGGTCTGCTGCAGCTTATCAGCCAATCCTTCAAATGCCAAACGCTTCACCTCCTAAGGTGTAATGGATAATGCTTCAACAACATAATCCTTTATATTATATAGTCTCTTCTTTATTTCTTTACCGTCAAAGCCTTCTTTGTCAATCAATTCATCAAGCATATCTATAATCACTTCCATGCTCTCCTTTTGCTTCAGAAAACGATTCACAAGACCCAGCTTTTCTTCATATTCATAAAGAGTTCTTTCAGCTCTCTTAAGCGTGTCATAAACTCCCTGTCTGCTTATTCCCTGCTGCTCCGATATTTCTCCCAGTGACAGGTCATCATTATAATACATATCAACTATCTCTATCTGCTTCTCTGTAAGAAGCTGCCCATAGAAATCAAACAGTAAGGCTATTTGTACAATTTTATCATACATATCTGCACCTCTGAAAGAAACAATGTAAAGGTCTTGACCTTTACATTGCTATTCTATATTAATATATCATTTTTGTCAATGATTATTCCTCAAAAAGTGCATTTACAAAGTCTACAGGAGAAAACTCCTGAAGGTCGTCAACCTGTTCACCGACTCCAATAAGCTTGACAGGTATGTCCAGTTCAGACTTGATGGCTATGACTATACCGCCTTTAGCCGTACCGTCAAGCTTGGTAAGCACAAGACCGGTTATATCTGCTGCTTCCTTGAAAAGCTTTGCTTGTGATATGGCATTCTGACCGGTGGTGGCATCCAGAACAAGAAGTGTCTCCCTATGGGCTTCCGGGTATTCCCTTTCTATGACCTTGTTGATCTTTTTCAGCTCATCCATAAGGTTCTTCTTGTTATGAAGCCTTCCTGCAGTATCACATATGAGTATGTCCGCTTTCTTCGACCTGGCTGAGCTTACTGCATCAAATATAACTGCTGCCGGGTCCGAGCCCTCCTGATGCTTTATAACATCGACTCCTACCCTGCCGCCCCATATCTCCAACTGGTCTATTGCTGCAGCTCTGAAGGTGTCGGCTGCTGCTATAATTACTTTCCTGCCGGATTTCTTCATCTTTGCGGCTATCTTTCCTATGGAAGTGGTCTTACCGACGCCGTTGACGCCTATGACAAGTATTACCTCCGGTATCCTGAGACCAAGCTTTTCTCCGCTGTCACCCATGATATTCAGTATTTCCTGTTTTAGAAGAACTTTTACATCAGACGGATCTTTAAGGTTCTGCTCTTTTACCCTTTGTCTCAAATTCTCCAGTATTTTCAAAGTTGTAGATACACCTACATCAGAAGTGATCAACACTTCCTCCAGCTCTTCAAAAAGTTCTTCATCCACACTTTTGAAGCTGGATAGCACATCATTTATCTTTCCTGATATGTTTTTCCTTGTCTTGAATAATCCATCCTTAAGCCTTGAAAAAAATGATATAGACTCTATCTCATCCTGTTTATCCTCTAAAGGCTCCTCCAGCTCAGGTTCCTGCTCAACCTCTATCTCCTGCTCAGGTTCCTGCTGAATTTCTATTCCCTGCTCCTGCTCAGGTTCCTCCTCCGGAATAGCCTCTTCAGCTTCAGGCGGCTCTTCCTCCGCTTCTTCCATAAGCATCGCTTCTATCTCTTCATCGGAAAGCTGCTCTTCCGATTCTTCAACTATATCCTTTTGTTCCTCTTCCTCCTGACCTTTACCAAAAAGCCTCTTAAAAAATCCTGCCATTAATGCTACTCTCCTTTATTTATATAATGATGCTCAATATGCAGAGGTTCGATGGCCGCCCCTACGGATTGCCATTATTATATTGTAGGGGCGCGCATTGCGCGTCCGTTTATTGCGCATTATTCAGGGCAGGCATGGAAACCTCCCGTTAATGTCGCATTTTTCTACCTACATTCATAAATCTCTGATATTTATCCAATTCTACAAATATTAACTCACCTTATCCTCAAGCTTTACAGAAACCAGCTTGGATATTCCGCTGTCTTCCATGCTTACACCGTAAAGGCAGTCTGCAGATTCCATAGTGCCTTTCCTGTGGGTGACTATTATAAACTGAGTAGTGGCTGAAAAATCCACTAGGAACTCAGCGTATCTGTCAACATTGGCATCATCCAGTGCAGCATCTATTTCATCAAGCACACAGAATGGAGCAGGCTTCATCTTCAGTATGCCGAAAAGCAATGCTATTGCTGTAAGAGCCCTTTCTCCACCGGAAAGAAGCATAAGATTCTGAAGCTTCTTCCCCGGAGGTTTTGCGATAATATCAATTCCCGACTCCAGTATGTTCTCCTCATCCGATAGCACCAGCTCGGCATGTCCCCCTCCGAAAAGCTGCTTGAAAGTCTCATTAAAATTCTCGTTAATCTTATTGAATTCTGTGATGAACTGAATTTTCATGCTTTCTGCAATCTCTGCAATAACGGCTATCAGATTGTCTCTGGCCCTTGTCAGGTCTTGCACCTGGTCGCTTAAAAACTTATGCCTCTCACAGAGCTTGTCATATTCTTCAATTGCATTTACATTGACAGTACCCATAGCCCTTATATCTTCCTTCAGTTCTTCGCAACGTCTGGATGCCCATGTGAGACTCATGGTTGTGTCCCTGTATTCCTGAGCCTTGTTGTAATTCATTTCATAAGTGTCAAGGAGCCTCATTTCTGTATTGTCAAGCTCAATCTCAAGCCTTGCGTACTGCATCTCAACCTTATGCAGATCATTCTGCAAAGAGGTTATATCTTTGTTATATCCCTTCATATCTGCTTCAAGCTTCTGCAATTCTTCCCCAATGGCTGTCCTTTCTTTTTCCTTGTTAGACAGCTGCTTGTTCTTATCTTCAGCCTCAGATCGGCTTTTTGATATCTCAGCTTTCTTCTTTTCCATCTCTTCTGTCAAAGCATTGATTTCTTCCTTTTCCCTGTCTATCTCCCTCTGGTTGACTTTTATTTCTTCTTCAATATCCCTGATTCTTTCCTCCATATCTCTTATGGAGCCTTCTGTAGTCTTTTTATTATGCTCAACGGCAGCAAGTTTTATTTTGAGCTCTGTTATCTCTTCATTGTACTCATCTCTTACTTCCTTGAACTGCTTCATCTGCTCCTGAAGTTCGGCTATCTGCGTTTCTGCTACAGATTTTTCCGTCTCCACATCTGCGGCCTTCTTTTTATTTTCCTGAAGTATCCTGGTGGTTTCTTCCATTTCCCTGTCCAGGTCACTCAAATCCTTCACATTAATGGATATCCTGTCCTTGATGACCTCCATATCATTTTTGATGTTCTCGCATTTGTTCTTGTAGTTGTTAATATCTATCTGCATGGAATGCAATATCTCAGTCTTGAAGTCAATATCACTGCCTATATCAGAAGCTTCCTTCTCAAGCTTTTCCAACTTTGCCAGCAGCTCCTCCAGTTCACTTTTCTTCTTTTCATGATTTTCTTTCAATGATTCTATTTCACTTTTCCTCGACAGAACAGAACTTGAGGAGGATTGTAGGCTTCCTCCTGTCATAGAACCTCCCGCATTCACTATTTCACCGGCCAGGGTTACTATTTTATAGTCATAACCTGCTTTTCTGGCAAGCCTGATTGCCGCATCCATGTCCTTAACAACAGCGGTTCTTCCCAACAGGCTTTTCATTATATTATCTATCTTCCTGTCATAACGGACAAGATCCGATGCTACACCGACAAATCCGTCCATGTTGAAAAGCTGTTTTTCCCTGTCGTTGAAATACCTGGGCTTTACAGAACTTATTGGCAGAAAGGTCGCTCTTCCTGCTTTATGCACTTTCAGATACTCAATAAGGAGTTTTGCATCATTTTCTGTATTTGTTACTATACTCTGCACAGACCCTCCAAGAGCTATCTCAACTGCGGTCACATACTCAGAGGGCACCTTTATCATTTCTCCGACCACACCACAGAAACCTTTTGTTACCTTTGTGTGCTCGTTCATAAGTACCTTTACTGCTCTGCTGTATCCTCCATGATCCCTTTCCATGTCCTCAAGCACCTTAAGCCTGGATAACAGAGTCTCCTTATCTGCCTTTACCTGTCCTGTCTCATCCTCAATGATCCCAACAGTACTTTCGTATTCCTGCCTTTTTGCCTTAAGCTCTTCTATCTGCAGCTTGCATTCTTCAATTCTGCGGCCATAATCCTCCAATTCGTCAACTGACTTCTTATATTGCTTCTCCTTCTCCTTTTGCTGAAGCTCGAGGAGGTTTACATCTCCCTCTACCTGACTTTTTCTTTTGTTGATGTTTTCTACAAAAGCATTTGTGCTGTTTATCTTGCTTTTCAGCTCAGAGAGACTATTTATCAGACTTATGAACCTTTGCTGCTTTTCACTTAAATCTGATTCCAGGTCGTTAATTGCTTTGAAATTGAATTCAAAATCAGCTGTTTTCTCATTTATTCGCTCAGATACTTCCTTATAAGCAGATTCCAACTCCATAAGCTTATTGCTGCTGTTCTCTATATTCACTTTTGATTTGTCCGCTTCATCTCTAAGCTCTGTATCCCTCTTACCGAGCCTCTCGGTATTCTGGACAATGTTTCTTATCCTCTCCTGAAGGACATTGCACTCACCCTCCATCCTCTCTCTATTGTTCTCCAGATGGTGGATATGCTCACCAAGTTCGTCTATATCCTTTTCTATATTTATCAGAAGCTGCTTTAGTTCATTGTACTTAAGCTCATACTGCTCAGCAAGAGAAGTCTTCTCGCTTATAAGACCCTGTATTCCTTCTGATTCCTGCTTTACAGATTGCAACTTGTTTCTAAATTTATCTATGTTGTTGACCATAAGGTTTATTTCAATGGTTTTCAATTCCTCCAGTATCCCTCTGTACCTCTTGGCTACCTCTGCCTGTTCTTTCAGGGGTTCCAGCTGATTTGATATTTCCTCAATAATATCAGTCACCCTTATGATGTTCTGCTTGGTATGCTCCAGCTTCTTTTCGGCTTCTTGCTTTCTGGATTTGTATTTTACTATACCTGCGGCTTCTTCAAAAACGTTCCTTCTGTCTTCAGATTTGTTGCTCAGTATTTCATCAATCCTGCCCTGTCCTATGATTGAGTATCCATCACGGCCTATTCCTGTATCCATGAACAGCTCATGAATATCTTTAAGTCTGCAGTTTGTTTTGTTTATATAGTATTCACTCTCACCTGAACGATACATTCGCCTGGTAATATTTATCTCTGTGAAATCCACAGGTATCTTCTTGTCGCTGTTGTCTATGCAAAGATTGACTTCTGCAAAACCCAATGCCTTTTTGCTGTCACTTCCTGCAAAAATGACATCCTCCATCCTGCTTCCCCTTAAGGCTTTCACACTCTGCTCACCCAGCACCCATCTTATGGCATCGGATATATTGCTCTTACCGCTTCCGTTTGGTCCTACAATGGCATTTATAGTGTTTCCGAAATTAAGTTCTATTTTCTCCGCAAAGGATTTAAAACCATGTATTTCAAGTTGTTTCAAATACAAATCAAGTCACTCCCGACCTCAGAATTATACTTATTAATTTTAACACAACTCGTCCCTATATACCATAGGCTGCAGGTATTAGGTTGTTGGGTCATGGATTTATGGATTTTGTGTAGCAAAAAACAAAAAAGCCTACTACAATTCTCAGTAACAGGCTTTTATAGAATAAATCCATATATAGATTTTGGCATTTTATCTCGGCTCCACGATGAACTTTATTGCCGTTCTGTCCTCCCCTTCAATCTGGATTTCTGAAAAGGCCGGGACTACTACCAGGTCTATACCGTTAGGTGCAACAAATCCTCTTGTAATAGCTATTGCTTTAACTGCTTGATTTACAGCACCAGCACCAACTGCTTGTATTTCTGCTGTTGCTCTGTCTCTTAGTACAGCAGCAAGCGCTCCGGCAACTGATTTTGGTTGTGACTGAGCTGATACTTTTAGTACTTCCATATTAGAATACCTCCTATATTTGTCTGTAAAGTATAATATAGTATTCTATATAAATCTTCTAATTCCTTTATTTAGACGATATGGAATAATAGTCTTTTTCTGACATATAAATGCTTTTTTCTCCAGCAATTAGCACTATACCGCCTTCTTCTACACTTTTATCCTGTGTTATTTCAATTTTGTCGATAAAAAAATTTGACTTAAAAAAGTCAATATTACTTCTTTTATGTCCGACCAATTCGGAAATATTAGCAGGATTAACCATAATCCTTATATTTCTTCCATTTGCTTTTATTTTTCCAATCATATCAGAAATCATATCCCTATATACAAGGGATTCGACCAAATGCCTCATGGAAGGATGGAAGGGCCCTGCCACTACGTCTTTTCCCTTCTCAATATTCTCTGTAGGCTGTAATCCAATCCTTATTACATTTACCCCGCTGCCTTCGAAAAGCACTAGCAGCTTCTTGGAAGCTTCAACTGCGCCTTCCAGAGACATGGGTTGATATTCTCCATTTACATACATCTCTTCCATATATGTGTTTTTTATAACCAATGCCGGATATATCCTGGCAATGTCAGGCTTAAGGCTTATTAGCTCCCTGGCAGTCCTCAGTGCCTTTTCTTCATCATCCCCGGGCAATCCAATCATCATCTGGACTCCTACTGTGAAGCCATAATCCTTAAGAATCCTTACAGCTTCTACAACATCTTCCCTTGTATGTCCTCTGTTGCTTATTCTCAATACATCTTCATCCATTGACTGAACACCCAACTCCACTATGCCTACTCCATAGTGCTTAAGATTGTCAGCTGTCTTCTCATCTATACAGTCGGGTCTTGTTGATATCCTGATATTCTGTATTATCCCTGTATTCAAATACTCATAAGCAGCCTTCAGGAGTTCCTTCTGATAATCCAGCTCAATTGCAGTAAAGCTGCCTCCATAGAAAGCAACTTCTATAAAGCTTGTCTCCTGGGGTATTGTAGTAAGATATTCCTCTATTTTATCCCTAACTTCTTCCCCTGTCACTTCTCCCAGCTGTCCTGTGATTTTCTTCTGATTACAGAATATGCAATCATGAGGACAGCCCTTGTGGGGTACAAAAATGGGAATTATATAATGCCTTTTATTCACTCTTAACACCTAGCCTTTTTATAGCGTCTTTTGCCGCAGCCTGTTGAGCATCCTTCTTACTGCGCCCAGACCCCAGACCTATCACAGAATTGTTCAGTAATAATGCAATTTCAAATGTCTTGTTATGGTCTGGGCCCTCCTCCTTAAGAAGCTTATAGCTCAACTTGCCTGAGTTGTTTTTTTGTATATGCTCCTGCAGAAAGGATTTATAATCACTGAAAATACGATTTTCTACAGCATCATTTATTATATCCTGAAGATTTTCCAATATGAATGCTTTTGCTTTCTTGATACCTCCGTCCAGATAAATTGCAGCTATAAGCGCTTCAAAAGCATCCGCCAGAATAGAAACCCTGTTCCTGCCCCCTGTATTCTCTTCTCCTTTGCTCAGAAGAAGGAAGTCACCAAGCTTCAATCTGTTTGAAGCATTATAAAGAGACTGCTCGCATACTATACCGGCTCTGTATCTTGTAAGGCTTCCTTCAGGTGAGTTCTTGCAAGCCCTGTACAAATGAAGGCTTATAACCATATCCAGAACAGCATCACCAATGAACTCGAGCCTTTCATTATGCTCCAGAAAATCCGCCTTTGAGGCGACATATGAGCTATGGGTAAGGGCATTATTCAATATCTTGATATTTTTGAATGAGTATCCTATTATCCTTTCAAACTCATTCAACTGCTTCAATCTATTGGCATCAATAACAGACATATTATTCCTCCCCATAAAATAAAAGATTGGGATCTATCCCAAGGCAGAAATGTTTTTCACTAAGAAGTTCAAAACAAGTCCTAAGGAATATTATTCCCAATCTCTATCATATCATTTATTGGTATTTTTTCAACATTATGCTTGCATTATGACCGCCAAAGCCAAGGGAGTTGGACATTGCGTAAGTCACTTCCCTGCTTCTTGCCGTATTTGGCACATAATCCAGATCGCATTCCTCATCAGGAGTTGTATAATTTATTGTCGGAGGAATTATCCCCTCATTTATAGCCATGAGGCAGGCTATAGCTTCAACCGCTCCCGCAGCACCCAACAGATGACCTGTCATTGATTTTGTTGAACTTACAGCCACATTTTTTGCTTTTTCACCCATCAGCCTCTTTATAGCAAGGGTCTCCAATTTGTCATTTAGGTCTGTGGATGTTCCATGAGCATTTATATAGTCTATTTGCTCAGCCTCTATTCCAGCATCATTTACAGCGGTTTCCATGGCCTTATATGCGCCATATGCATCCGGTGCCGGTGCTGTTATGTGATGAGCATCTCCGGTAGTACCGTATCCAACCACTTCACCATAAATAAAGGCGCCTCTTTTCTTTGCATGCTCCAGTTCTTCAATTATGAGCATACCTGCACCCTCTCCCATGACAAAGCCATCTCTGTCTTTATCAAAAGGCCTTGATGCTGCCTTTGGATCATCGTTCCTGGTGGAAAGGGCTTTCATAGAGCAGAAACCTGCTACGGATAAAGGTGTTATGGAAGCTTCAGTTCCGCCTGTAACCATTAGCTCTGCATCGCCTCTCTGAATCATTCTGAAAGCTTCCCCTATTGCATTTGTAGCAGAAGCACATGCTGTCACAACAGTTGTGTTCGGCCCTTTGGCATTAAGGGCTATTGAAACATTTCCCGATGCTATATTGGATATCATCATGGGCACCATGAAAGGACTAACCCTGCCGGGCCCTTTTTCCCTTAGGATATCATGCTGCGCTTCCAGAGTTTCCATGCCTCCAATGCCTGAACCTATACAAACACCAAACCTGTCGCTGTCAATTGAATTTACGTCCAGGGCTGCATCATCAACTGCCATTTTTGATGCTGCAACAGCATACTGTGTGAATCTATCCATCCTTCTGCATTCTTTTTTATCAATGTACTCACAGGGGTCAAAATTCTTCACTTCAGCAGCTATCTTTGCATCAAAGTCTGTAGTGTCAAACCTGGTAATAAGGTCAACACCGCATTTTCCTTCCTTCAAAGCCTTGAAATACTCATCCTTGCCTATTCCAATGGGCGTTATCACACCAATTCCGGTTACTACTACCCTTCTCTTGTTCAAGCGCTTCCTCTCCTTTTAAAAAATAACTTCAGTTAAAACGTTTTTTATGAAGTCTTTATATCTATTTAACGCACACTAACTACTTCTTTAGAATATGATGTGCGAAATCTAATCCCTGATCTGTCTAATGCATGGAATACATACAGCAGCAAAAAAAATGCCCCGCTTTACGGGACATTTTCTATTTATTGTTTTTTATGTATTCCACCACATCGTTGACTGTTGATAGCTTTTCTGCTTCCTCATCAGGTATTTCTATATCAAACTCCTCTTCAAGCGCCATAAGCAATTCGACTATATCTAGTGAATCGGCACCCAAATCATCAATAAAGGAAGACTCCATCGTAACCTCTTCAGCATCTACTCCAAGCTGCTCTGCAACTTTCTCCTGAACCTTCTCAAAAATCATCAAGTTCACCTCCCTTCAGGATTTACTAATATGATAATATTACATAACCATACCACCGTCAATATTAATTACCTGACCTGTAATATAGTCAGAATATTCTGATGATAGGAAGAGCACTGCTTTTGCTATATCTTCAGGTTTTCCTATTCTCATTAACGGAATATTATTGGCAAATTCCTCTTTCACCTTTTCAGACAGCTTTGAGGTCATGTCGGTCTCTATAAAGCCTGGGGCAACCGCATTTACATTTATACCTCTCTTAGCCAGTTCCTTGGCCATAGACTTTGTAAAACCAATGAGTCCAGCTTTAGCTGCCGCATAATTGGATTGTCCCGCGTTTCCAATTATACCAACTACAGAGGAAACATTAATTATTTTACCCGACTTTTGCTTAATCATTACCTTTGAAACAGATTTTGTACAAATGAATGCACCCTTTAGATTTGTGCTTATGACATCATCAAAGTCCTGCTCAGTCATTCGCATTATAAGGTTATCCCGTGTAATCCCTGCGTTATTTACTAATATATCTATGCTGCCAAAGGTATTTAATACTTCATTTACTAAATTTTCTACCTCCTCTCCCTTGGAAACATCGGCCTTAACAGCCATTCCGGATACTCCCATGGCTTCAATTTCCCTGACAACCGCCAAGGCAGCATCCTCCCTTGAGGTATAGTTCACAACAACGTTTGCACCCTTTTCAGCAAGCTGCAGTGCAATAGCTCTGCCTATACCTCTTGATCCTCCTGTCACTACAGCAGTCTTACCATTTAATTGCATTCCAACCTCTCCCTTATGCTCACTATTGTGCTCTCCAAGGATTCCATATCCTCTACATTATGCACATAAAGGTTCTTGTCGATTTTCTTGACAAAAGCGGACAATGTTCTGCCTGGTCCCACTTCAATGAAGGTGTCAACCCCCATGCGCACCATGTTCTTAATGCTGTCCTCCCAGAGCACCGAGCTGCTTACCTGCTCTATAAGGCATCTCTTGATCTCGTATCTGTCCATTATCACCTGTGCATTGACATTTGATACTACAGGCATCTTATTATTGGATATTTCAACCTTTTCAAGCTCTGCAGCCAATTTTTCCCCTGCAGGTTTTAAAAGGCTTGAGTGGAATGGTGCGCTTACAGGCAGCATTATTGCCCTTTTTGCACCTTTTTCTTTCATTATACTGCATGCCTGCTCTACTGCTTTTGTATGCCCTGCTATTACTATCTGTCCCGGGCAATTATAATTAGCAGCTTCCACTACACCATAACCGCTTGCCATCTTTAGGCACTCAGTTACTGACTCTCTCTCAAGACCCATAATAGCTGCCATCGTGCCTTCTCCTGCAGGAACTGCCTCCTGCATGTACTTGCCCCTTTTTTTCACCAGAGCCACAGCATCAGCAAAACTAATTGCTTTAGATGCCACCAGTGCTGAGTATTCACCGAGGCTTAAGCCTGCAGTTACATGGGGTTCAATGCCCTTAAGCCTTAGAACCTCCAACATGGCTACACTTGCTGTGAGTATGGAGGGCTGCGTATTCTCAGTCTTTTTCAAATCCTCTTCTGAACCGTTAAAGCATAACTTCTTCATATCTATACCAAGCCTCTCACTGGCCAGGTCGAATATCTTCATTGCTTCAGCGTAATTTTCTGCTATTTCTTTTCCCATGCCTGGATACTGAGCCCCCTGCCCCGGGAAAATACAGGCTATTTTCGGCATTCTATTCCTCCTCTATTAATCCTCTTACTGCTTTTAATGTAACTTCTGCTTCCATTACTATATTCTCTATTATTTCCTTTGCAGGTCTTATTTCCTTTATCAGTCCGCTTATCTGGCCGGCCATCACAGAACCATAGTCTGCATCTCCGTCAACTACCGCTGACCTAAGTCTCCCCACTCCAAGCTTTTCATATTCCTCTGCAGTGCCATTAGCTTTTTCAAGCTTTTCAAACTCCCTTGCAAGCTTGTTTTTTAATATTCTTACAGGATGCCCTGTTACACGTCCTGTTACAACTGTTCCTCTGTCTCCTGCCTTTATTATGGCTTTCTTGTAATTGTCGTGGGCAGTACATTCTGAAGCGCACACAAACACTGTCCCCATCTGTACTCCTTGTGCTCCCATAGCCAAAGCAGATATTACACCTCTTCCGTCAGCAATACCTCCCGCTGCAATGACAGGTATGCTCACAGCATCTACTACCTGAGGCACAAGAGCCATTGTGGTAAGTTCACCTACGTGACCTCCTGACTCTGTTCCTTCAGCTATCAAAGCGTCAACACCCTCCTGCTCCATTTTCTTTGCAAGAGCCACCGCCGGCACTACAGGTATTATTTTTGTTCCTATTTCCTTGAACCTTGCAATATATTTCCCGGGATTTCCTGCTCCTGTAGTAATTACAGGCACCCTCTCCTCATAAACAATATCTATTACCTCATCAACAAAGGGTGAAAGAAGCATAATGTTTACTCCAAAGGGTTTGTCAGTCAATTCCTTAGCTTTTCTTATCTCTTTCCTGATAAAATCTCCCGGCGCATTTCCTGCACCGATTATTCCGAGACCTCCTGCATTAGATACAGCTGCGGCAAGTTCTGCAGTAGCCACCCATGCCATTCCGCCCTGCAATATAGGATACTTTATTCCTAATACATCACATATTGATGTCTTTAACATATAACTACCTCCGCCTATTGATTCAAATTTGTCTCCATTTCAGCACTGCGGAACCCCATGTCAATCCTCCGCCAAAACCTACAAGAACTACAATATCTCCATCCTTTAAAAATCCTTCGCGATTCGCTTCATCCAGTGCAATTGCAATTGAAGCCGCAGACATATTGCCATACTTGTCAACATTCACATATACCTTATCCTTTGAAATCTTCAACCTTTTTACTGCTGAATCAATAATCCTTATATTAGCCTGATGGGGTATCAGATAATCAATATCTTCTTTTTTTAGACCACATTTTCCCAAAGCTGTCTCTGCAGCCTCACCCATTATTTTTACTGCAAACTTGAATACTTCTGTACCATCCATCTTGATATAATGGAGTCTATTCTGAATGCTCTCCAAGGTTGCCGGAATCCTTGACCCCCCTGCAGGCTGAGTAAGAAGATGGCCTCCCCTTCCGTCAGCTCCTATGTAGGTGGACATGATGCCGTAATCCTCAGGCACTTCAGATACTACCGCCGCTCCTGCACCATCCCCGAAGAGGACACAGGTGTTTCGGTCAGTAAAATCAGCTATTTTAGTAAGAGTTTCCGCACCGATAACCAATATGTTCCGGTAGTAACCAGTTTTTACAAAATTCTCAGCAACCGCAAGTCCATACATAAAACCCGAGCACGCCGCTTCCAGATCGAAGGCAGCTGCGTTTATTGCTCCTATATTTTTCTGAACGATGCAGGCAGTAGATGGAAAAGCCATATCCGGTGTTACAGTTGCCACTATGATCAAATCAATATCTTCCGGTTCCAGCTTTGCATTCTCCAATGCCCTCAAGGCAGCTGTCGTTGAAAGGTCAGAGGTTGCCGTATTCTCGTCAGATACTCTTCTCTCACATATCCCTGTACGTGTCCTTATCCATTCATCATTGGTCTCAACCATTTTTTCCAGGTCATGATTGGTCATTATCCTGTCAGGCAGGCAGCTTCCTGTTCCGATTATTCCAGCCCTTTTAAGCTTGTTCATCTCTGTTCTCAACTCCTAATTTGCTAATTTCATTCATTATTGTATCCAAGCATTTATTATCATAGAGCAATTTTGCCTGTCTGATTGCATTTTTTATAGCAACGGCATCCGAGCTTCCATGTGCTTTTATCATTATACCGTTGATACCAAGAAACGGCGCTCCTCCAACCTCGGTATAGTCAAACCGTTTTTTTATATTCAGTAGACCGTCTTTCAGCATCATGGCACCAAGTTTGGATTTGAAGCTCTTCATAAACTCATTCTTCAGAAGCTTGAACAATGTGATTGCCACACCCTCTGTAGTCTTAAGAAGCACATTTCCTGCAAAGCCGTCGCAAACACATACATCACAAACTCCGCTTATTATATCCCTTGCTTCAACATTTCCTACAAAATTTAAATCTGTCTTTTTTATCAACTCAAAGCTTTCCTTCGTAAGTTCATTTCCTTTTGAGGCTTCAGCTCCGATGTTAAGAAGCCCTACCCTTGGTTTCTCGACACCCATAACCTTATCCATATATATTGAGCCCATTACGGCAAATTGCTGAAGATTTCTGGGCTTGCTATCCACATTGGCGCCTGCATCTATTATCATGCAGTTACCCTTCAGAGTTGGTATAAGCGGTGAAAGAGCCGGTCTTTCTATGCCCTTTATCCTACCTACCTTCAGAAGTGCACCTGCCAGAAAAGCTCCTGTACTTCCTGCAGATACAAATGCGTCACACTTACCGTCTTTTACCAGCTTTAGTCCTACAACCATTGATGAATCCTTTTTGCGTTTGATTGCATTGACCGGTGCTTCATCCACATTTATTATCTCCGAAGCCTCTATGATATTTATATTGGGATTGCTTTTTTCTTCCTCGGTGAGATATTTGTTAATCTCATTCTTTAAACCTACCAAATACAGTTCCGCACCGTATTCCCTAAGAGCAAGAATAGAGCCGTCTATTATCGCTCTCGGTGCATTGTCTCCACCCATAACATCAATAGCAATTCTCATATTCAAATCTCCCATTCATTTTAGTCTATTTGCTGAAGGACACGAGGATGAACTTTCCTCTGAATACTTCAGTCTGCTTGACCTTTATGAACACCCACACAAAATACTTATTAGCCCTCGTTCTTACCACTTCAGCCTTTGCAATAAGCTTATCACCAGCAAACACTGGACTTTTGTATTTAATATTGGCTACTCCAATAAGTGCTACATTGGCATCAATCACTGCTATGGCAAGGGATTCTGCCTGTGCAAATATGTACTGTCCCTTGACGACATTGGTCTTTTCAAAAGCAAAGGTATTGTCCGTCTCCAATATAGATATTCCGCTTACTCCAAGATTTAGGTCAACCAGCTCTCCAATTATTTCTTTTCCTTGCAGAGACCTGACCTTGGTATAGTTATCCTCTGCCACGCTTTTTATTCTCTCCCGCAGCTCAGGTATTCCAAGTTCAAGTCTGTCGAGCCTTATGGTCTGTATGCTGACATTGAAGGCTTCTGCAAGCTCCTCATCAGTAAGAAAAGGATCCGTCTTTATTCTTTCTGATAGACTCGCAAGCCTTTCCCTTTTGCTCATGCCTTTCTGTTTCATATACAAACCTCCCATACCAATACATTTCATTTAGTATCTGGTACTAATACTAATATATAATACTTAGCACCATTTGTGCAAGTGTTTTTTTATCAGCGAAGAAAATTCTTCAAAAAATAAATAGTTCCCCCACTGCAAATCTATTGCATTGAGGAAACCATCAAAAGCTATTAAAACATTTCCACTTCTTTATTCTTCTACTTTTATAACTGTTCTATCCTTGTAGTAGCCGCAGGACTTGCAAACTCTGTGAGGAAGCTTCGGCTCATGACACTGTGGACATGCAACCAAACCTGGCAAAGCCAGTTTCCAGTTAGCTCTTCTTTTATCTCTTCTGGATTGTGAGTGTCTTCTCTTCGGTAAACCCAATATAAACACCTCCTTACTTTCTGTCGAGCAGCTTGCTTAAAGCATGCATCCTTGGATCAATCTCTTCGCTTCTGCATTGGCAGTCGATATTATTTTTATTTTTTCCGCATATCGGACACAGTCCTTTGCAGTTCTCGTTACAAAGCGGCTTCATTGCAAGCTTTGCTGCTATATCACCAAGCACAAGATCTGTTATATCTACCTTGTCGC
>JAWLHF010000052.1:0-22891 GCA_041690515.1 Clostridiaceae bacterium
CATTTACAACCCTCCTATTTAAATTTATTATCAAGAAACATGTGCCCCTCTTTGATCAAGTTACAGATTACCGCTATACTCTTTCTTTCCTGACAGAAGTATTTTTCTGAAAGCTCTGCTATGGTCTGAATCAACTGCTGGTTAAAATCAAAAGCATTGGTTTCGGATGTATTAAGTGTGATGATCAGACTGTCAGACTCACTGCCGAAAAAGGCATCCGACTCATCAAAGTAATCGATGATTATATTGATCCGCCTTATATCAATCCCCATTTGTCTTGAAAGCTCCATTCCGAAGCCTTTGATGTCATACCCGCAATCTGGCTTTTTTGTTCTGATCATAATACAGGGCATAAAATCACCTCCGTCTATACTATTGCAAGTTGCCTGCCAAGCTCCGGATTTTTCTCAACCCTTGTAATTAGTAGCATCATAGAAAAATGATATAAAAAAAGCTGTAAATAAAATTTACAGCTCCATTTTGTGTAAAAATTATTTACAGTTAAGCATATCAAGGTCCTTTATTTTCTTATACAGTGTAGGCCGTGATATTCCCAGCCGCTTTGCAGTTCTTGTCAAATTATACTGTTCCTCCCTGTACACACTTTCAATGATAACATCCTCTGCAAGCTGTAGGAGGGTCTTACCTCCGGGCACTGCACCTTTTAAAACACAGTCAAGGCCTTGTTTTATTTTTGACTTCATATGATTTTCCTTCATACCGGAAGGAAGCACAGAGTCATTGATAATACCGTTCTCCGACAGCACCAGTGAACGTTCTATAATGTTTATCAGCTCTCTAATATTGCCGGGCCAGTTATAAGCCTCAAGGCTTCTTAAAAAATCATCCTCTATACATTCGATTTTGATTCTGTTCTTATCTGAAAATGTTCTGATATAATGCTCGGTAATTTCTCTGATATCATCTTTTCTCTCTCTAAGGGGTGGAATATTCACTTGTATAACATTGATGCGATAGAACAGATCTTCTCTAAAACTGCCTTTTTTGATTTCATTCTCAAGATCCTTTTTGGATGCCGCAATTACTCTAATGTCTATGGGAATAGGCTCATTCCCTCCTATCCTCATTATTGTTGAAGAGGACAATGCTCTTAATATTTTTACTTGAGCAGCCATGGGCATATTCTCTATCTCATCAAAAAACACCGTGCCTCCGGTTGCATATTCCAACAGTCCCTTTTTACCTCTGCTGACTGCCCCTGTAAATGCGCCTGCTTCGTAGCCGAACAACTCGCTTTCTACCAGATCCTTGGGTATTGCTCCGCAATTTATGGCTACAAAAGGTTTCTTCCTTCTGGTGCTCTCATTGTGTATGGCTTGTGCGAATACTTCTTTCCCACAACCGCTTTCACCGTATATAAGAATGGACGCATCCACTCCCGCTGCCCTCTTAGCTACTTTTTTTGCCTGATTTATTACTGCGGATTGTCCAAGAATGCTGTTAAAGGTAAAAAGCTCCTGATTATGCTTTTTTTCTTTTTCCCCCAGGTTTTTATATTGCATAGCAGGTTGTCTTTTCAAAACCAATATTTCATAGAGTCTGGCAAGGCTGTAAATAATATTTAGGGTGTCATTGTTAACAGCGGTATTGATAAATGAAGCGTTTATGGTACCTGCAATTTCGTTGTGATTGTCATAGAAGGGTACTGCTGCACAGCTGAAGCGATGAAAAACGTATTTATAGTGGTCAGGTCCGATCACCATAAAAGGCTTGTTTTCCAGAATTGCAAGGCAGGTGGAGTTCGTCCCGATTTTCGACTCAGAGACATCCAGATAGTAGCCTATCTGTGGATATAATTCATCAAAGACATCATCATAATTTACTATATATTTCAGCTTTGCTTTATTATCATATATACTGATATTCAAATTAACATTCTCAACAATGCTGCAGAATTCCTTATATTGGGATTCTTCGTATTCAGGAAGGTATTTCAATACGTACAGGTATTTTTCTTCTGGCTTCATCAGCAGGTTTTTATCAAAGTCATAAAGTGAAACACCATATTCCTTACAGCGCTTCCACGAGTCAAGGATATCCTTTTTTATAAGCTTGTGATCAAATTCAATATCTTGGACAAAATATTCCCATAATTTCACATATTCCTTCATACAGGTATCCTCCATTTGCTCATGTAAAATGGTACTTATCTTGGATTTTGCTTCTTATTTCCTGCTGCTGAATTACTCAGGAACTCTTTTGACTTATTTTATCATAATAGGAAGATAAGTGCCAGATAACGAATATCAATAAGCACCTACAGAAGTTTTTCCTGGCACTTATTGTCTCTATTTTGAAACGCCGCTGTAACCATTTAAGTTTACATAATTGATATAATGGTTGCAGGGAGAGTGAGACAATGAGTAAAAAGGTCATAAGGTATTTAATGCTGTTTTTATCAGTGTTGTTCGTATTCAATACCTGTCTGCCGATGTTTGCGGATGCAGCCGGAGATACATATGAATATGATGCACCTTTGTTGGACAAGCAGACTGCGAAGAATGAACTGCTGTATATTGAAGACAGCACATATAGCTTTAAGGATATTGAAAAATACTGGGCAAAGGGCGAAATACTCAAGCTTAGCTATATGGATATAATAAAAGGTTATGACAATGGAACGGTACAGCCTGACAGGACCATATCAAGGGAAGAGTTTGTGGCTATGCTTGTTAGAGCTATGGGACTTCCAACTGATGATATGTTCATGGATAGCTACAAGGATATTACAGACAGGAATTGGAGTCATAAGTACATTACAACGGCTAAGGATTCCGGATGGCTGTCAATATTCAGCGGATATTACTTTTATCCATATAATGCAATAACAAGAGAGGAAATGGCTGTCATTACTGCGAAAGCAGTCCAGAACGCAGACGTTACAGGGGACAAGCTCAGTTTTAAGGATATACCTCAATATTACCGGCATAAGGAAAGCATCGACAAGGTAACGGAACTGGGAATAATAACAGGATTGCCTGACGGAACCTTTGATCCTAAAGGCAAGGCAACAAGAGCACAGGCTGCAGCGGTAATAGGCAGGGTTCTTGGAACAACGGAGAAGGCGAAAGAAGCAGAGGACGCCGAATTGACTGCCATTGCAGCAGCATATGAAAAAAGCGTGCTGGAGGGCTTAAGCAATAGGGATTTGAGTTTCAGTGAGCCTATGGGCCACTCTATAGGAAAAGAAGGGAAGCTGAATACAGATAGGGCTAAGATGCTTAAAACCCAGTATCTTCAGGCAAGTAAGCATCTGGAGAAGGAGAGCTTCAATGTATTGAGCAAGTCCGCATATCTGGCTGAGATAGAAGCTTCCTACGAACTGGTACTCGAGTCGGGAGATTTCAGATATACGGTGAACAAAATAATCCAGATGAAGAACACGGGAGACAGGTGGGTTGTGTACAACAGCATACCAGAGTTCAGCTTTGATCTTACATCCGGCGGGAAAATCAATCTTACGTGGCATTATATCGGCAGCAAAACTCCTGATATGTCCAATGTTAAGAAAATAAACGGATTGAATGTAATATCACCAACATGGTTTACCCTGGCAAATGAAAAAGGGGATATTGAGGAACGGGGGAGCATCAACTACACTAACTGGGCTCATAAGAACGGACATAAGGTCTGGGCATTGGTAGAGAACAAATTTGATTCTGCCATGACAAACAAGTTTCTCGGAAATGCAAGTGCAAGGACAAAGTTCATAAACAGTCTTATAAGCCATGCAAAGAAATACAAGCTTGATGGTATCAATGTAGATTTTGAAAATATGTATACCAAGGACAAAAATGCCTTTACACAGTTTGTAAAGGAGCTTTATGCCAAAACCAAAGCCAATGGTATAGTGCTTTCGGTTGATGTAACTGTTATCGTATCCAATTCCAACTGGTCTGAGAGCTATGACAGGGCAGCACTTTCCAAGGTTGTTGATTATGTTGCACTTATGGCTTATGATCAGTATTGGCCGGGTAGTCCGGTAAGCGGATCGGTGGCTCAGTTGTCCTGGGTGGAGCAGAGTTTAAAGAGAGTACTTAAGGAAGTGCCGAAGGAAAAACTGCTTCTGGGAGTTCCTTTTTATACGAGACTATGGAAGGAAGAGTATTTAAACGGCAGCAGCAAGCCTGTGGTGACATCAACAGCAATATCAATGGATACAGCAGAACGTACAATTGCAGAGAACAAGGCAGCAAAGACATGGGACGCGGTAAGCGGACAATATTACGCCACTTACAAAAAAGGAAATGTGACCTATAAGATATGGCTGGAGGATGAAAGATCCATAAAGCTTAAAGCTGAGTTGGTCAACAAGTATAAGCTTGCGGGGGTGGCCTCATGGAAGTACGGTCTCGAAAAAACCTCCATATGGGATGCAATTGCAAAGACAATAAAATAAAATAGCACCGGGCACATAATTTATATAAGATGAGTCAGAATAATAACGGGCATGTGGCATTCCCGCCAAAATCACATAGGATACCGAGGGTCATAGACCTTAGATTGTTTGAGCTTGATATGCAGTCGTGTAGGAATCCTGTATGAGCGAACAGACTATTATCATACATAATAGCATGTTTTGGCAAAGGGTGCAGCATGCCCATAAATTTTATCCACTAATGAATTCCAATGAATCAAGAATATCCTTAAGATGGTTTTTGTCAGTACGTATTATAAGGTATTCACAAGTCTTGCCGCTAATTTCAACAGGAGTATCATATTTGGCAACTATGGCTGACTGTCTATGCATCTCCATAGGCTGGTCAGTAGAAGGTATGATTATATATAACTCATGACCATCTGCCACCGTCTTGCTTATGCTTGGGCGGGAGCCGTACGGCTTGAGCTTGTGAAAAGCTTCTCTGCTGCATATATCGTACAAAGAAGAGCTACCGGAAGGTGCCAACACATGGAAAAAGCCGTCTATACCCTCATACCTCTCGTTATGAATCTTACTCCATCTGTAAGGGTAAATGAGCTTTATTCTGTAAGCTTCATTGATATAGCTGCTTGAAATCTTGGGAATACATATGCTTTGCCCTATCAGCAATGCATCAGGGTTGATATTTGGGTTTGCCTTAAGTAACGCCGAACACTTCATTTTGTGTTTTTTTGCAACGGAATAGAAGGTGTCCCCCTTAGATATTATATAGCTGGCAGCACCTGTAGGGCAGTTCAGCATTGGTGGAGGTAGGGGAATGTATATCTTTTGTCCAGGAGTAATAAGCTCAGGGTCAATTTCCGGGTTTGATTCAATCAGATCATCCAAAGAAACATTATAAAACCTTGAAATGGCATATAATGTATCTCCTGTCTGAGCAATATAGAAGTTGTCTTCAGGAGGGGCAGAGGGTTCTTTATTCACCTCCCTGGCATACTGTCTTGAATATGGATACAACATCGAAAGCACCTCTCTGTAACATTATAATCAGTAAAATTACTGTACATATCAATACAGTATATTCACCCAATAGTTTTAATATATCTTCAGTGGGAAAAAGCAAGTTCAAATAAAGGCTTTTCTGGTTTTAATACTACTGTGTTGGATGATTTTTTTATAATATGCAGTTATCCGTTGAACAGTGATTGTCTGCAATGATAAAATAAGGGTAAGAGAATGAAAACCTATAGTGTGTCTATGGAATGAAGGGATAATGCTATGAAGGATGAAAAGCGCTGTAAAAAAGTGAATAGTCCGTTAATAGGTGATAACGGTATAATCAACGAGAGCTTTATCATGGATACAATTATGGAGCACTCCAAGGATACCTTCTATTTCAAGGATAAGGATTCACGTTTTCTTTATATCAGCAAGGTAGTGGCTTTGAGGCTTGGAATCGACGATCCTGATTATGTAATAGGCAAGACAGATTTTGATCTTTTTGATGAATCCCATGCCTCTGAAGCATATAGGGATGAGCAGTATGTAATGAGTACTGGAGAGCCTATTCTGGGAAAGGTGGAGAAGGAAACCTGGCTGGACGGATCAGTGACCTGGGTATCCACTTCAAAGTATCCTCTATATGACGATCACGGCAATATAATAGGCACATGGGGAGTATCAAGGAATATCTCGGAGCTGAAAAAAGCTGAAGAAGAGCTGGAGCGGGTGAACCGGGAGCTGGTGGAGGCTAATAGGAAGTTTGAAATGCTCTCCATCACCGATTCTTTGTCAGGCTTATATAATCAAAGATATTTCTATGACGTCATACAGAAGGAATTGTCCCGAAGGAGCCGTAATAACAGTGTGGACTCGGTGATGGTACTTATGGATATCGATGACTTTAAAGGCTTGAATGACTCTATGGGGCATCTGGCAGGAGATTATGCATTGAGACATGTTGCCAATCTTCTCAAGGAAGGAATAAGAAAGGCTGACTATGTGTTCAGATACGGCGGTGATGAATTCATACTCCTTTTTATTGACACAGATATGCAAGGCGCTAAGAAAGCTGCGGACAAGCTTTTGAAAGTCATTGCATCAGCTCCTGTACGTATAAAAGGTGCTGAAGCAGGATTGACAATAAGCGGAGGGGCGGCTGCTTTAAGTGAGGCAAAGGATGCTAATGAGTTGATGAGCATAGCGGACAAGAGATTGTACAAATCAAAGAATTCAGGAAGAAACAGAATAACTTATAAGTGATAAATAAAAAGCTTGGAGTCAGAAACTCCAAGCTTTTATCAATTGCTCTTCGCATAGCTGGTTTTGCTTATATGGCTGCCGATGTATCTCCAAAGAACATGTATTGTAGCTGCCTGTATCGGAAGCATTATGGCACTTTTGTAGATTCTGGGAGCCAGAAGTCCCAACGCAGCATTCCCGGTAATCATGGAGAGCCACAGGGTATTAAGTCCCAGATCGACGAACAGGGTAATAACAAACACACTCAATGCAACATTGATTATTGTAACAGGCCGTTTGTAAAGGAACAGCCCATATATGGTGCCGCTTAAGAATGCACTTAATGTGAACCCTGGGAAATAGGCACCCTTAGGAAATATCATCATTCCTGCAACATCTGCAAGCGCTCCGGTCAGTCCGCCTATTAACGGACCGAAGAGTATTGCTGAAAATGCCACAGGTATGAACCCAAAGCCTATCCTTATAATTGGAGTTTGAAAGGATAGAAAGCGGGTAAAAATCACTTCCATTGATATGAGCAAACCGACAAAAGCAATTGTCTTTGACTTACTCATACAATCACCTCCTCTCTTTAAATGGCAAATATACCACTTAAAGAGAGATGGCTCTTAAGTGGCAGCGGAATGCAGCAATCATACCGCAAGCCCGACGGGCTTTTCGTCTGGTGTCAACTTCCCGTACAACCAGCACTTCACGCATGAAAGCCTACTCTACCATTAATTAATATTTGATAATGAGATTCTACACTAAAAAGTCACCAATTACAAGTGAATATGCAGATTTTCATATTCCCAATATATTGTTCCGGAGCGGTTCAGCTAATCTTCGATTATTTCAACCGCTCCGGACTGCTCCATAATGGATCTTACTATAGTGCTTTCGTGTTTCGGGGTTTTTACAGCTACAAGGATGCCGCTGTCACCTTCAAGACCTTTGATGCCGCTTGCAAAGCCCGCTATTTCTCCAAGTCCGTTTGTTTCAGTTTTGATAAAGGATATCTCTTCAGCAGCCTCTTCCCTTGTCTCAAATACCTGTGTATCCGCAAGGTCGCTTATTATCATGTCTTTTCTGTCAAATCCGGCATTCTTCAATGAATCCACTAAAGCTCCAACCTGTCTTTGATCAGGAAGCCTCGCTATTAAACGCAATTTTCACACCTCCAAAACAGAATTATATGGACACAGTATATGATGATAGTATAACCGGAAATATCAAATCTATATGTTTCCTTTTAAACATGACTCATTTAGCATACGAAAAAAGGACATTCTTAAATGTGCCACAAAAATACAGCAATTGGCTGCAGAAAATGAAAAAGGAGGTAGAATTCCCACGACCTGAAATTGTTGAATCAACACAGTCTGTGGTATAGAATAGAACTGGCACTTACCAAGGAAATATATGGAATGATATCAAAATATTACAATGGAGTTAAGAGTATGTTACAAATTGACAAAGCAGTACAGTTTGATGAAAAAGTGTCATATCTAATTACTAGAAGGGTCAGAAAAATATCAAGGAGGTACGTTTGATGTTCAAAAGATTTGTGACTATTCTTACAATCATTGGGCTTGTATTGAGCACAGTATCACCCATAAGCCTTTTTGCCGATGAAGACATCGGAATGGAAGGGCGTATCTGCAGAGACTTGGGGATACTTAAGGGGGATACGGGTATAGTGGATAACGCATACCTGGAGACACGCCCCAGCAGGCTTCAGGCGGCAATCATGTTCCTGAGGCTCAAGGGCTTGGAGGAGGATGCTTTATCCTATAGAAGCGGTAGTAACTTCAAAGATGCCAGCGCTATCGCCTGGGAAGAGGGCAGGAATGTTCTCAGATATCTGAAAAACAACCCTCAACTTGGGTGGATAGGAGACGGAACCAATTTTCATCCATATAACCTGATAAGCTCGAAGGAATATTATAAAGTTCTGCTTGAAAGCTTGGGATATAAGCAGATAATTGATGAGGACGGAGACTTTTCATGGAACTCCGTTCTGGAATTTGCTGAAGATAAAGGTCTGTACAAAGTTGCGGATGTAAAGGATTTTACGGTAAGAAACCTTGCTGTTGCTACAGTGGAGGCGTTAAAGACAAGGATGAAGGATTCAGGCAGGAAGCTTATTGAGTACCTGGTGGACATCGGAGAAGTGGATAGGTATGACGCAATATCTCTTGACTTGCTGTCAGGAGACCTGGATGCTGCAGTGAAAACCGTAAGGGCAATATCAAACAGCAAGGTAGAGGTTGTGTTTGATGAATCCATAGCCGGCACCGACGCAGATGATGAGGATATTTATAATATCAGAGGACTAAGCATAAAGGGTGTTAGTATTAAGAACGACTACGCAGTGATAATTGATACCTCTTCAATGGATGATGGTGATACCTATGAGTTGGAGTTTGACAACAGGGACTATAGCTTCAGAGGCCTTAAAAAGGATACCAGTGCTCCCAAGCTCATTAAGGCAGAGTGCAGGGATACAGAGTTGGTAGAACTCACCTTTGACAGGGTGATGGATAATGTGACAGCCCAGGATACCGATACTTATAGTATAAATGGCGCAGAAGTCAGATCGGCAGAGCTCGACAGCACAAATACAAAAGTAAGGCTTCGGACAAAAGGAGTAGAAGCAAGCAGATCTTATGATTTAAAGATCCGCAATATCAAGAATGGGGATGGAGTAGCAGCGAAGAGCATATCTAAACGGTTCGTAGGAAGAAAGGATACAACTGCTCCTAAACTCACCAAATTGACAGTGCTGAACAATATCAAGCTGCTGCTGGAGTTTTCAGACAGTAACGGATTGGATAAAGCATCGGCAGGGGATATTGATAACTACAAAATCACCTATAGCGGTGGGAGTCTTGATATAGAAGAAGTCAAGGTGAAGGACATGGATGACGACGGATTCTGGGATTCTGTAGAGCTAGTAACAGAAAGCCAGGAATCAGGAAAGACATATACCTTGACAATAGAGGAGATTGAAGATGCATCAGTGTCAGGAAACAAAAGTACCAGGGCAATAAAAAAGGAGTTCAGGGGAAAATCCAGGGACAAATCAGGACCTTCTGTAACCCACAATCCTAAGGCAGTTACAAACACAATGGTTGAGGTAGAGTTTTCTGACTCAAACGCCCTTGATATCGAGTCAGCCTGTGACCCCGGTAATTATGAGATAGACAAGGGTTTAGATGTAATTGATGTAAGGATCAAGGACCCTGACAATCTGTATTCAGCAAAAGGCAGGACAGTACTTATAACCACCAGTGAGATGGAGAAAAAGGAGACATATACTCTGATAATAAGCTATGTCATGGATGAGTTCGGCAATGAGATGAAGTCTTCAGGCAGCAAGAAGTACAGGTTCAAAGGCCTGGCTGAGGATAGGACCCCTCCGTATATAACCTCTGTAGAATGCAGCGGCAGAACCATAAATCTGAACTTTGACAATCCGCTGGATGAGGAATCCGCAGAGGACATATACAACTACAGGATAGATGGTCTGGCACTCGTTACAAAGGCTGAATTGCTGGAAGGAGATAAGACTGTCCGGCTGACAGTAAGTTCACTTTCTTCGGATAAGAACCACACCCTGCTGCTTGATAATATAGAAGATATGTCAGGTAATGCAATGTCAAACGTAAAAGTGAACATACTGTATATCGGCAATCAGGATGATGATGATCCTCCGGAGATATCTGATATAGACGCTGTAAATGAGTATGAAGTATGGATAGAATTTGATGAGCCGATATATGCGGTAAACGCTAGAATGAAAGCCTCAGGTGTTGATTTCATACAGGTGGGAAGTATCCTTGAGGATGAAACAACTATTGTAATGAAAGCATCGAAATCTATGGAGGATAAGGAGTATGAAGTTACCAGCCTGACAAATGTATGGGATACAAGGAACAACCCTTATGAGCTTGAAGCAGGCTTGGATTTCTATGGTACTGACAGCGAAAACGAGCCTCCTGAGGTGGATGATTGGGAGCAGATGGATGTAAGGAGATTCCGGGTTATATTCACTGAGCCGGTGCTTATAAAAGAAGGGAAGGACAGATTCAGCTTATCGGGTATTGAGTGGAAGGCAGTGGTCAATCCCGACGAAGAGGATGACAATGAAGCATATAGCACTGTTGATTATACAGCTACCAATAAGAACATACCTCCGGATAAGGAATTTGAGTTTAATTTCACAGCATTGGTATCTGATTATGTAGGTTTGGGCGCATATGATGATGAAGATTATGATCGAGGAGGTTCAGGCTGTACAATACTTGAATCCTATATGGAGGATGATGAAGAACCATATATCGATTATGTTGAAGCTGTAACACAGAATCAGGTGCAGGTAATATTCAGCGAAGAGATTAGGGAACCCGGACGCTACAGTATAACATACGATGATGATGGAAGAGACAGGACTGTGGATATAGATATGGTGGAAGTTGACAATAAGGACAGGACTATAGTAAACATATTCACAGAGGATGATATGAGCGATGAATACTATTATATACTGGAGCCCAAAGCAGCTGCCATAGATATTGCAGGCAACAAATTGGATATAAGGGATCTTGAAATAGAGTTCGAAGGTACAAATATAAAGAGCAGTGAGTACATTCAAGGGGTTGAAGTACTTAATTCAACAACCCTGAGAGTGAACAAAAGCAGCAGGATAAACAAGGTAAGCAGCCTTTATGAGCTTGACGAAGACGGAGATACCATCGGAGGGAATCTGATAAAGGACACTTCAAAAACCAGTGATAATGTGTATCGGATAACATCAAAGAAGCATCTTCTCAAGGATGCAAGATACGAAATTACAGTTGACGGCATTTCCTACAAATTCTCCGGAGGGGTGCCCAATGGAGACCTTGAATTGGAGCTGCCTGAAAGAGAAATAACTTACAGATATATGGATATGGATAAGCATCAGGTCAGGGTATTCAAAGCTGATGGAAAGGAATTGGCTGTAGAGAGGAAGAGTGGTTACTTTGAAATAGCCCATTGGGAAAATATCGTAAATGGGGAGCTGCTCTATCTGTATGTTGTACAAAAGGCAGATAAGGATACTGTCATATACGGAACAAGGGTTGAGGTCGAGGGGATGCATTATGCATCTTCCTCGAAGGAAATCACACGCTTCGGTATCGAGGAGGATGAACTGGATATTGAAGGGCATATCGACAACAAGGATAATACTATAAAACTGTATGTGCCTTATGGAGCAAACATTAAAAACCTCGCAGCAACCTTCAGATGCTCGGATTATGCTGTTGTGAAAGTGGGTTCAGAGACACAGATAAGCGGAAAGACCAGGAATGATTTTTCAAAAGAGCTTGTATATACCGTTTATGCTCAGGATGGTTCAAAGAGGAACTATACGGTCATAGTGATCAGGGAGGAAAGCGAGCTTGAGAAGAAAATAACCAGCTTCATACTTGAAGAACCTGATCCGGATATAGTTGGGAAAATAGATCAGAAGAACCATGTAATAACACTTGTTGTTCCGGCTGGGCTTCGCCTGGATGTATTGAGACCTGTTATTGAGACTTCTTCAGGGACAAAAGTAAGGCCGGAGTCAGGAGAGAAAAACGATTTTAGTATTGAGCCTATAATATACAAGGTAATAGCAAAGGATGGATCTGTGCAGAACTATACCGTTGAAGTAATAAGGAAGGAGAGTTCTGCAAACCTCATAAAGTCCTTCGAATTCAAAGGCGTAAAGGAATTAGAAACAGTCATAGAGAGCGGAAGTGAAAATACGGTAAGTATAAAAGTACCACATGATACCGTTAGAAAAAGGTTGATTCCGATAATCTCAATATCAGAACATGCAACAATATATCCTGAGTCAGAGGTTGAGAATGATTTTAGGGATGAAGTCATATATACAGTAACGGCACAGGACGGGTCAAAGAGGAAGTATAGAATAATAGTAACCGCTGAACAGGAATTGGATAAAGCTATAAAGTCCTTCAGATTTGAGGGTTTGGGAAAGGATGCTATTGGAAATATAGACGAAGAAAGCAGTACCATAACTGTCATGGTGCCTTATGATACAACTCTGAAGAGGCTGGTGCCTACTATAATAATACCGAAAAACACAGATATATATCCCAAATCAGGGGAAGAACAGGATTTCAGAAGACCCGTTGAATATATAGTAACCGCAGAGGATGGGAGTACAAGGAAGTATACAGTTTATGTTCAGAAGGTAGAAAGCTCAGCAAACCGGATAACCAGCTTCGCTTTCCCGGAACTTGATCCTGTTGTTTCAGTTGATGTGGGGGAAGATCAGAGGCTTATAGAACTGGCTGTACCCCACGGAACAGATGTAACCCAGCTTAAGGCGGCTTTCCGTGTATCACCTGAAGCTGTTGTGAAGATAGGTGAAGCAGAACAAGTCAGCGGCCGGACAGCAAACGACTTTACTGACCCGGTGAAATACAAAGTAGTAGCTCAGGATGGCTCAGTGAGAGAATACAAAGTGGTAGTAAATGAAATACGCAGCAGTGAGAAGCAGATGAAGGAATTCGGATTTATATCACCGGCGGCAGTAGGAACAATAGATGAAGCAACTAAGAATATCAGCATCAAAGTACCCCATGGTATTGCTTTGAATCAGCTTAAGGCAGTATTTAAAAGCTCAGAAGGAAGTAAGGTATTTGTTGGGGATACTGAACAAAGAAGCGGAGAGACAGTAAATGACTTTACCAATCCCGTGAAATATACTGTTGTTGCCCAGGACCGCTCAAGGCAGGATTATATAGTAACAGTAAGCAATGTATCTGAGAGTGAAAAGTACTTTTCATCATTCTCATTTGAAGGATTGAATCCGGCTGTAAAAGGAATTATCAATCACCGCCGGAGAGTTATTATGTTGAATGTACCCAGAAATACGGATTTGTCCAAACTTGTAGCATCCTTCTCCTTCGTCGGAAAATCGGTGCATGTAGGGAATGTGCAGCAGTACAGCGGTAAGACGGAGAATAATTTCAGACGGCGAGTGGTGTATCGCATCACAGCCTTTGATGATTCTGTAGCAGAGTATACGGTAATAGTAAACAAATAGCTGGTAGGCGCATAAACTATATTGTATTACGCTTTACAAGGAAGTGTTGTTATGTATGGTTATATGACCTACAATGTAACACCTGCACAGCTCTTAAAGGCAATGAAAGGTGAAGCAGAGGCAAGAAAGTACTATAAGAAACTTATGGATATGTCATTGGATGACAGGGAAAAGGATATTATTGAACACTTTATAGAAGATGAGAACAAACACCTTTCAAAATTCAGGATGGTGTATGAGATGACCACAGGAAAGGAACCGGTGCTTGGGAATCTAAAAACAGCTGATTTTTCAAGCTATATTGAAGGGATAGAACAGGCTATTGAGGATGAGCTGGAGACATATGTATTTTATCGGGATATATATTTGTCAAATAACAATCCTATTATAAGGGACATTTTCCTGGAAGCCTTTACAGACGAAAATGAGCACATTGCACGTTTGAACTACCTTTATACTAAGAACAGGAACGGATAAGGAACATATAAAAGAATAATAAACATGGCAGGGATGTCAGATAAGGTAAATGCATTTAAATTGGACTAAAGAAGAAGCGGCTTGCACATGTTGTGCCAGCCGCTTTTATCATATCAGTATTACATAAAGCAAATGAGCTGCAATTCCGGCTGCCAAACCGCCGATGGTATGGCTGGAGATTGCCGCACCTATAAGCTGCCTGCGGTTAAGTGCATCCATCATTGCAACATGGGTGCTGAGGTATCCGCTCCAACACATCCCCATTGCAGTGAAGACCGCAACTTCATTCCCGCCGATAAAACCACTTTGAAGGAACTTTGGTACAAGGCTTAAGGCAGCACCGACAGCTCCCAGTGAGGTTATGGGGAATGCAATTGCTTCAGGAGAAGTAAAGCCAAACAGCGGTTTTATAACCGGAGACAGAATCTGGCCTATACGGGGAAGAACAGGAACTCCTTCAAATGCAAGTCCCTGGTAGCCTGCTGCTGCATCAGCAGGTCCGAAGGTCAGCATCATAACCACTGTACATATTACAACAACTCCGGGTATTATGCTGATTCCGATGTCTACACCGGACTTGCCCCCTTCCAGTAATGCTGTCATAAATCTAATGAAAAATGAACCTTCTGTCTTAGGAGACACTGCTTCTGTCTCAAAACTCTTGTTGTCAATACATATTGCCTTATTATCAATGTCAGACCCGATAGCCTTTTTTGATTTGTGCATCATCAGTCTGACACTTATTATACTACCAATTACCGCACCAAGATTGCCTATCATTGCTTCTCTGAAATACCCCAAACCTATCATAAAAGTCGTTACAATGAGCCCCATACCAAAAGCCGTACCCAGGTTGCACAGGCATGGTACCTTGTAATCCTCGAAATAATCCAGATAGCCTTCTTCTTTTGTAAGGACAACAATGGCAGGGTTGTCGGACAGATATGTGGTAGCAATACCCAGAAAAGCTGCACCGGGCAGATTATACAAAGGTTTCATGAGGGGAGCAAAAATCCTGTTCAGCAGAGAGACCAATCCGAATTCGGAGGCCAGCTTGCCAAAAGCTCCTGCCAGAACGGCAATGGCAAGAATATAAAATGCAGTTTCCATAAGTATCTTGTAACCAGTTGACATTAAGGACGCAAAGAGATTCTTGACACCCATTCCGGCACCAAGTACTCCGAAAAATCCCGATATTATCAGCAGGAAGGCTACTGTATCCCACCTTATGCCTTTTACTTTCAGATTAGCTCTTGCTGGCAACTTGTAGTCCAATTACATTTCCTCCTTATAATGTTAAAAAAATAACAAGTATTAACTTAAAAAATGACTATTTTTTTATAGTCATTTTTGATTCCTATACTATTGTACAACATACATAGAATATTGCTTAGCTGATTCAAAGATGTTATTTAGCTGTTATTCGGCTCTTTCTCCTGAAGTGATCTGGAGATACCCCTTCTGCCTCCTTGAAAATCCTGCTGAAGGAGGAATTGAAGCTGTAGCCAACTTGTTCAGCTATCTGTAGAATAGAATAATCGGTATCCAATAGAAGCTCCTTTGCTTTTTCGATCCGAAGCCTCTTAATGTACTCTCTGGGAGATAGACCAGTCTTTTTTCTGAACCATTCGCAATAGTAGCTTTCATTGTAATGCTCTATTTCTGATAGTGTCTTGATGCTTATTTCTTCAGAATAATGCTCATTGATATATTGTATTGATCCGGGCAAAGTATTCTGAACTATATAGCGGTAAAAATAGTTGAAAAGCATATTTAAGGTGCTTGCGCTGTCACCTTCCTGCAGCTCACTCATAATAAGACACCTTATAGCCTTCCAGCGCTCATCAAACTGCAGCCTGCTTGCACCGTTCATGTTCTCCATATCATTTCTTGATACCATGCTTTCAGGAATATTCATCACCAGGAACTCATTGCCTGAATTACCCATGTATGCATGCTGGCATTTTGGCGGCAAAAACCCAAGATGACTTTCATCAAGCAAATGCTTGTTTGAATCTGTTTCGATATACATACTGCCATGAAGGGGCAAGAGCAGCTGAGCATGGGAGTGTGAGTGAACATTAATGCTGCCGGGCAGTTCAATACGCTCACATATAACACCTTTCATATGAATCACCTCGAAAAAACGACTGTAAATACTGGTATTTTGTAATGCTGCAATTAAGAGTACACTAAGAGGATAACAGAAACCAATCAAATTTGGAAGAGATATCGCTGGAAAATGCAAAAAAATTATCATATTATAGTCCTATGGGTATTTATAATAAAAACATGATATTTGGAGGAAAGCTGAATATGTCTTATGAGATTGAAATAATCCGCAAGGATGAGCAAAGTACGAGTATTTGGTCGGGAGGTACAACCACGCAGCTAGCAATTTATCCCAGATATTCCGATTATAAAGAGCGTAATTTTAAATGGAGATTAAGCTCTGCCCGTGTTGACGTTGAAGAATCTGTATTCACAAACCTGCCGGGAATATGGAGGCATATAATGGTAATAGAAGGCGAGCTGATGCTGCAGCATGAAGGTCATCACAATGTGTCGCTGAAGCCTTTTCAGCAGGACAGCTTCAGCGGAGCCTGGACTACCAGAAGCAAAGGGCAGGTCAGGGATTTCAATCTGATGCTTGGCCAGGGCTGTAATGGGGAGCTTGAAGCAATACTAATGGATAAGGGTGTAAAGAATTCTGTTGCCATTGAACCGAAAAGTACAGGAGGAGGCTACTGTACGGAAGGCTTTTACTGTACGGCGGGAAGCATTGAAGTTCATGTAAACCAAAATAGGATCTGCAGTCTGGAGGCGGGGGACCTAATATTGATAAATTACTTGATACCGGACGAAAGTGTCTCTATTGTATTGAATAATGCCGGTGGTGAAGATGCGGCAATCATAAGAGTAAGGATCGGCTAAAGTTCCTGAAGTAGAATCACCGAGCCAGTATATTTTGTTCATAATGTAAAATACTATAGCTGGAGGTGATTTTATGATTAATCTTACACAAAAGGAAAGAGGCCTATTAGAGGACCAGAAAACCCATGAGGAAGTGTGCGTAAAGAAGTATAATGAGTATGCAAGCAAAGCACAGGATCCTCAATTGAAACAGCTTTTCAAGTCCCATGCCCAGCATGAGCAGCAGCATTTGAATACCATAAACCAGATATTAAGCGGACAGGTGCCGAATATGAATCAAAATCAGCAGCAGGGGCAGCAGAATACACAGGGACAACAGACTATGAGGACGGGAAACGGCAGCAAAAGCGACGGTGACCTGTGCAATGACTTACTAATGACTGAAAAGTATGTATCCGGAGCTTATGATACTGCAATATTCGAGTTCAGGGATACAAACATAAGGCAGACTCTGAACCATATACAGAAGGAAGAGCAGCAGCATGGAGAGAGCATATTCAAGTATATGGAGAGCATGGGACTGTACAATCCGCAGTAAACACAATGGAATAACAGATATGACCGATCCTTCACTTATTGCCGGGAAGGATCGGTTGTTTTTTTTCATTTCTTCCTTTTTTTAGCTTAGACAAAATGAAAAGGATACAAGGGAACAAAAGCCCTAATGATATATTCAGGGGCATCAGCAGCTTGTTTGAAAACTCTTCGATCTCAAACTTGTTTGCGGATATTCCCATTGACATAAAGTAAACAAGGATAGCCAGAACATTTATCAGGGGTTTTGTATCAGACAGCTTAAACATTGATTTCATTATGTTAAGAGTTATAATAAAAAGCGTTGATATCAGGGTGAAGTCTGCAAATATCCATATTGCAACTATTATTGCTTCGATATTTTCAATGGTATCCATAAGAGATATCTGCTTTACTGCAGTCAATACGGGCATTGGAGCTCTTTCGGTGACTGTACTGCCCATTACTCCTATAGTTATGAAAGTCAGCAGCATCAAACTGGATATATTGACATAGAGGGCTATATAGCCGAAGCTTTTTAAGCTCTTCAAATTAACCAGCCTGTCGCCTAAAAAGAACATCAGAAACAAATAGCATAATATCGATGTTAAACCAAGGCTTGCATTGAAGACTGGGATTATATCATTGAAATATACCGGCAATACATTGTCAAGCCTTACCTTTCCAAGCAGGAATATTGATAGCATGACCAGCATTGCACCGATAAAGGGAAGCAGTACTTCGCTCATTCTTGCTATTACCGTAAGACCTGAGCGGAGCATGTAAGCTATTGGTATAAGAGTCAGTATGATGAGTATGTTATCATTGATATTGGGGTATATGGAATTGGTAAGACGTATGGCATAATAACGGGTATACATGGCTGTAAGCCAGAGAGCCCATAGAAGATACGCTGTGTTCACAGCAAATCCCAAATATCTTCCCAGGATGATGCTTATTATTTCAGCCATGCTCTTATTCCCATATTTTTTCACCAGTGAGTCAATCATCCATATAAGGGCAGTAAACGGTATAATGCACAATACTGGAGATATCCAGCCTGCCTGGGCGGCTCTTGCTGCTGAGGATTTTGTGAGGAACCTAGTGGCAGGTGAGGATACCATGATTGTATATACAAAAAGCAGCTGCCGTACGGATACTTTGTTTTTGCCGGTTTTCATAGTCAGTCTCCTTTATTGGATATTGAAAATACTAAACATGACTTTGACCAAACTTGCGGTGTACTTGTTATTTATATAATAAATGCCATATACCATAGTAATGACACCCAGAAATATGAGAACTGCAGCTTCTCTTTTCAATTCATTTCTATAAAGGGGTATGACTTCAGCCAATATGACAGCGGTTATAAATAGGATAAGCAGTAAGGTGTTCATTCACCTTTGACCTCCCTGTCTGTTCTGGTGGGTTCATTTATCATATATGTTCCCTTTACATTGGATTTGACTTTAACCTCAAAAACTATTTCAGGGTACAGCTCAGTCCAGTGTTCATTAAAATAATCCTTCATCATGGGATATCTCATAATGAACCTGGTAATTATCCCAAAGCGGTCAGATTTGTCCTCAATAGCTTTTCTCAGTGCAGTTTCTATATCATCCTTGACGGCCTTGCTCTGCTGATCTATCAGATAATTGATGCTTTTATTATCAACTGTTGTCTCAGTTCCTGCTATTTCTCCGATATTTGTTGTGAAGGAAGCATCTACGGTGCAATACAGCTTGCCGTTTTGGATACGAGGCAATAATTTCACCTTGGCATCTGTTATGTCCATTGAGACATACTCTCCGGCATTGCTCTTAATTACTATTATTCCCGAGTTAACTCTGTTCATAATCCAGTTCAGGCCTTTTGCCTCTTCCCTGGAGGTGAAGTAAAAAAGCCTGTCTTTGCGGAACACACCATAGCCTCTCATAAGTATATCGTACACATCCTGTTTTTCCTCACTGGTCATGGTATTTACGATCTCGATAAAAGGAATTATAGTGTCGAGATTTTTTTTGTCAAATATTTGCAAAGCCTCATTCAGAGTCACTGTACTGGATAAGGAAGTGTACCAGGAATTATCCTCAATACTGGCAATCCTGTCACCTATGAACATTTTCGAGGTGTTTGTCTTTTTTACCATGGAATTTGCAGTATCACCTTTGACGATATATATTTTTGCATTATAACGGAACTCATTATGACGGCTGATAAAGTCCAGATAAGGAAGTATTCCTTTCCGGGCAATGGATTCCCCAAAGAGTATGTATTCAGTATGGCCATAGTGAGGCTTTCTGTCTGAGTAGACTATGAGATTTCTGGCTGCATCATATACTGTATCCCCTTCAGAGACAATGCTCTCACTCTTCTGCTGAGCCTCCTGTCCGTCGCCGCCTGTTGACAGGCTCTTTGTTGTAAGGGTGATTTTAACTTTGTCTTTAGCTGCTTCATCTATGGTTATTATCCTTGTCACAAAGAGCTTGTCGATCTCCATCCTTCCCATGGCTATCTGAACACAGCCTGAGAAGATAGAGGTAACTGCCAGCAAGATAGGTATAATCAGATATCTCCGCATAAATCTTTATCACTCCAACCTTTTCTTGTTTTTTGTCTCCAGACTGGTAGGCCTCTTCTTCATGGCAATGTGAGGAAGCCGGAAGAGAGTGTCCTGAAACTGTTCATCCTCATTGGCAACAAAGGGGTCAAGGTACGGCACACCGAAGGTTTCCATACGGCACCAATGGTAAAGAAGGAAGATCAGTCCGAAGGTAAGGCCGAACATCCCGATTATGCTGCTGAGTATTGTGTTTACTATACGCCATAACCTTATGCCGTTGCTGAAATCCTGATTTGGCATAATGAACCCTGTGATAGCCGTAATCGCGATAACGAGAACTGTGGCAGGGGATACAAGCTTTGCCTCAACCGCCGCCTGACCCACCACTAAACCACCCACAATGGATACTGTCTGGCCTATGGTCTTAGGCAGCCTCAGCCCTGCTTCCAGAAGCAGTTCAAAGGCAATAAGGAGTATTAGCACCTCCACAAACATGGGAAAGGGTACACCTTCATTAGAGGCAATAATTGAGAAGGTCAGCTCCGCCGGAAGCATTTCCGGGTGGAAGGTGGTGATGCATACATAAAAACCCGGCAGTACCAATGTAATGAACATACAGATAAATCTCATTAGCCTGAGTATCGTGCCAATTATAAAGTGATAAGAGTATTCGTCAGGAGTCTGCATGAACTGGAGCAAAGTACCCGGGACAATGTAAGTTATAGGCATTCCGTCAATTATGATTCCTACACGGCCATCAGTCAATCCTACACAGAATTTATCTGGCCTCTCGGTATAAGCAATTTCCGGAAATACAGAATATTTCGTATCTACAAGGAATTCCTCAACAGTACCTGTAGTAAGGGCTCTATCGGCATCTATGCTTTCAAGCCTTTTCTTTACTTCATTCACAAGTTTCTCATTGGCTATGTTTTTCATATAAACCATAGCAACTGTTGTCTTGGTCTGTTTCCCTACAGCGATTTCCTCAATGGACAGGTATGGGGATTTTATCTTCTTGCGGCATAAAGCGGTATTTGTTCTTATATCCTCTATAAAGGAATCCTTTGCGCCTTTTATGACGCTTTCTCCTGTCGGCTCGCTGATTGAGCGCTTTATTTCCCCCTTGGAATCAAAAGTAAAGGCAGTTTTCATTCCATCAAATATAAGTGCTGCATTGCCTGCGATAATATCATCCACAAGCTCCTTCATATTCGCTCTTACCTGCAGGGAAGATGAATAGATCTTTCCCATGCTTATAAGCCTGATCCCGTCTGCCTCAGTTTTGCAGGAATCGAATTGTTCCTCCATGGAAAGAGGCTTCAGGATATAATCACTAACAACCTTGCTGTCTACCAGTCCGTCAATATAAGCTATTGTTACAGGCAGTTCAGGCTTATCCCTTATAAGGAGCATTCTGCTCTTAAAATCAGAACTGTTTTCAAAGATAGTGCGGACATCATCACTTGATACATCTGTTGATGTATTGTAAAGGTAATCCGCTTTGTTTAGTGCAGGCTCTGAGTTGTTGTTCCTGCCATCTGACGGCATAGCATCACATCCTCCGGAAGTATATAAGACTTTGGGATATCTGTTATTTTGTTCATAATTGTGATAATTTATGACTGTTGATTTAATTATGCCGGTATATAATCTTTGTTTGAAATTGTTTTAGGACAAAAATAGCAGTAGACTGATCTTATTGGTAAATAATAAACAAATTTACTTATCTAAGGAGAATTGGTATAATATAAGAATATTACTTTTACAAAACACGGGGGGAATTGAATAATGAATGTGGCAATAGTAGGTGCAGGTGCTGGCGGCACTAATATGATCGAATCTTTTTCGAAAACCGGAGAAATAAAGATTGTACAAGTGATAGACAGCCGGACTGATGCACCGGGAATAGTTCGAGCAAAGGAACTAGGCATAAGATGCTCCCAGTCGTTAGAAGACATATCTCCAAGGGATCTTGACATTATAGTGGAAGCAACAGGGGTAGAAAAAGTGAAGCAGGAGTTGAATGACAGATTTGGAGGTTTGTGCACCATTATAGATTCTGTGGGAGCAAAGCTTATTATGACACTTGTGCAAAGGGACATTGAGGTGATGGACAGGCTGAACAAGCAGATTGATGCCATTAAGAGAACCTCAACACAGGTTCAGAATCATCTTAAAAGTATAACCGATTCAATTGAAAACGCACATGAAATTAATATGAAGCTTAAGGAAATAACGGAAAAATCAATTGGATATATAGAAGAGACCGATAAGATCATACAATATGTCAACAACATTTCAAAACAGACAAAAATATTGGGAATCAACGCAACAATAGAAGCCGCAAGGGCAGGGGAGCAGGGCAGAGGTTTCTCGGTGGTCGCAAACGAAGTGCAGAATATGGCCGGCAGCAGTCAAGGCTTTGCAAAGGAGATCACAAATATCCTGACCAAGCTGTCCGAGGAAATCAAGCATGTAGAAGCAGTGGCAAAGAGCCTGAGGGATATGTCCGAGCTTCAGGTGCAGGCATCAGAAAAAGCCAATGAGGCAGTAGACAGCCTGGCGGAGCAAATTTCATAGTTGAATAGAGAAAAGGAGTGCCGCAAAACTACTGAATAAGTAGTTAGTGGTACTCCTTTTTACGTGTTAA
>JAWLHF010000053.1:0-22815 GCA_041690515.1 Clostridiaceae bacterium
TATGCGGTTGGCGGATTTTTCAACGTGTCTTTAGACACAGCCAGTAATATGCCCTTATAGGGCTGAGCAAACTACCCGTTTAACGGGTAGTCATGATTTATAAAATTCATTAATCCGCATAAATTCATTTGTGCGGATTTCTATAATTAATGATATAATAATATTTGTTAGTGAATTATATAACATAAGAACAAGAACATGTTTTTTGAATAAAGGAGCATAAAATGTGATATGATCCACAGCTATAAAAAATCAGGAGGAATAACATGCTTAAGGCTGATTTGCATGTACACACAACTGCTTCAGATGGCCTTATGAGCCCTGATGAGGTTGTAAAATGGGCACAAGTGAAAAGACTGGCAGCAGTCGGGATAACGGACCATGACACTGTAAACGGTATAGGTCCTGCATTGGAAGCTTCGATTAAATATAAAGTAGAAATAGTACCGGGAATTGAACTCAGCACTCTTTTTGAAGAAGAGGAAATACATATACTTGGCTATTACATAGATTTCAATGCTCAATGGTTCAGGGAAATACTTGAGAAGATTCAGAACTCCAGGTATGAAAGGGCGGAGAAAATAGTTGCAAAGCTTAACAGCCTTGGTGTAAACATCACTCATGAACAAGTTAAGACCATTGCTGATGATGGAGCAATAGGAAGACCCCATATTGCCAGAGCGATGATTGAGAAAGGATATATAAGCAATATTAAAGATGCATTCAGGGAGTACATAGGAAAAGGTTGTCCTGCTTATGTGGAGAGGTACAAGCTGAGTACCTGTGAAGCCATTGATATAATCAAAAAGCTTGGAGGGGTTTCGGTACTTGCACATCCGGGACTAATTAAGAATAAATCCAATATATACAAGATTATAAAGCTTGGAGTCGGCGGTCTCGAAGTATATCATTCAAAGCATGATGAGGAAACCATAAGGAATGCACTTTCAATCGCAAGCTCACATAATCTAATAATCACGGGAGGTTCCGACTGCCATGGAATGATGTTGAATAATGAACCGATACTTGGAAATTTTTCGGTTGATTATAAAAATGTACAAAAGCTGAAAGAAGCTGCACAGTATTGCGCAAACAACACTCATCAGTAATTCAATATTTGCGGAATACTATCATCATTACAGCAATAATGTGGAGGGGAAATCATGGAAATCACAGTATCAAAAAAAATAGCAAATATCGCTCCGTCTATGACACTTGCAATTGATGCCAAGCTTAAGCAGATGATTGCAGACGGAATCAAGGTTTATGGTTTTGGTGCAGGAGAACCTGATTTTGATACACCAAAATACATAAGAGATGCAGCAGTAGAAGCGATAAATAAAGGGTTTACAAGATACACTGCTGCCCAGGGTACTATGGATCTTAGGAAAGCAATATGCGCTAAGCTTGAAAGAGAAAACGGACTTAAATACGAACCGACCCAGATTATAGCATCCAGCGGTGCCAAGCACTCGCTTTCAAATTCTTTTGCAGCACTTCTTAATCCGGGGGATGAGGTTATTGTTCCTGTACCATACTGGGTGAGCTATACCGAAATCATCAAGCTGAATGAAGGGGTGCCTGTTCTTGTACAGACAAAGAAAGAAAATAACTTCAAAATGCAAAAGGATGAACTTGTTTCAGCAATAACACCCAAAACTAAAGCGATCCTCTTAAACTCTCCCAGCAACCCAACAGGTGCTGTTTATTCTGAGCAGGAATTGAGGGATATAGCTGAAGTTGCAGTAGCACATGATCTTTATGTTGTTTCTGATGAGATTTATGAAAGACTGATATATGATGGCAGGAAGCACATAAGCATAGCTTCTTTAGGGAAAGAAATAAAAGAACGTACAATTGTAATAAACGGCATGTCAAAGGCCTATGCTATGACAGGCTGGAGGTTGGGATATGCGGCAGGAAACGAGAGAATTATAAAGGCAATGTCCAGTGTACAAAGCCACGCTGTATCCCATCCAAGTTCAATAACCCAGTATGCTTCAACAGTTGCTCTGAACGGGCCTCAGGATGATGTTAATCAGATGATCCGTGAATTTGAAAAACGTCGAAGCTATACATATGACAGGATATGCTCAATGGAAGGATTAAGTTGCATAAAGCCTGAAGGGGCATTCTACGTTTATGTTGATATAAGCAATTATCTGGGAAGAGAACTATGCGGAGTCAAGCTGGCTTCTTCACTGGATTTTGCACAGATTATGCTTGAGAAAGGCCATGTCGCAGTAATTCCCGGTGCGGCATTCGGCACTGACAGCTATATCAGACTTTCTTATGCTACTTCCATGGAAATCATCAAGAACGGTCTTGACACCTTTGAAACCTTTATAAAAGAAAATCTCAAATAGAAAGGAAATACACAGTGGATAGGAAGGAATATCAGAATCCTTTAATAAGCAGATACGCAAGTAAGGAGATGTCATTTATATTCTCTGAGGACTATAAGTTCTCGACTTGGAGAAAGCTCTGGGTAGCACTTGCGGAGAGTGAAATGGAACTTGGGTTGAATATTGCCCAGGAGCAGATAGACGAACTAAAGTCACACTTATATGATATCAACTATGAAGATGCTGAGAAGAGAGAAAAAGAGACAAGACACGATGTCATGTCCCATGTATATGCTTACGGACTGCAGTGCCCTAAAGCAAAGCCGATAATACACCTGGGGGCTACCAGCGCCTTTGTCGGGGACAACACAGATGTTATACAGATGTCTGAAGGAATGAAGCTTATAAGGACAAAGCTGTTGAATGTCATAAACAATCTTGCAGGGTTTGCAGATAAGCACAAGCAACTTCCCGCGTTAGGCTTTACACACTTTCAGCCTGCCCAACTTACCACTGTCGGCAAGAGATGCTGTTTGTGGCTTCAGGACTTTGTCATGGATATTGAGGAGCTGGATTTTCAGCTGGACAGATTGATGCTTAGAGGCGTCAAAGGTACAACCGGCACACAGGCCAGCTTTATGGCACTTTTCAACGGTGATCATGGAAAGATAAAGGAACTGGACAGAAAAGTTACAGAAAAGCTGGGCTTTAAAAAGAGCTTCCCTGTTACAGGCCAGACCTATTCCAGAAAGCTGGACAGCCAGGTGCTTAACGTTCTGACCCAAATTGCCGAGTCAGCACATAAATTCAGTAATGATATAAGACTGCTACAGAATCTTAAAGAGATTGAAGAGCCTTTTGAAAAAAATCAGATAGGCTCCTCTGCAATGGCTTACAAACGCAATCCGATGCGCTGTGAACGTATAGCAGCCTTGTCAAGATTTGTGATTGCAAATACTTTGAATCCTGCAATAACAGCAGCATCCCAATGGTTTGAAAGAACTCTCGATGATTCGGCCAACAAGAGGCTTGCTGTTCCTCAGGTCTTCCTTGCGGTGGACAGTATACTTAATATACTAATCAATGTCACCGGCGGACTTGTTGTATATGAAAAAATGATAAGGAAACATATAAACGATGAACTGCCTTTCATGGCGACAGAAAACATACTGATGGAGGCAGTGAAAAAAGGCGGAGATAGACAGGAGCTGCACGAGCGGATAAGACAATACTCCATTGAAGCAGGAAGAAGAGTTAAGGAAGAAGGTCTCGACAATAACCTAATAAGCCTGATTGAAAAGGATGAGAGCTTCAAGCTGGATAAGGACAGTATACTGGGGCTTATGGATCCAAAAAACTTTATCGGAAGAGCACCTGAACAGGTTGATGAATTCCTGCATGAACATGTAAATCCTCTGCTTTCCAAAAATAATGACAAGTTGAATGTTAAAGTGGATCTGAAGGTCTAGGGTATACATAAACGTATTGTAAAAATATTCAATTATGTATATAATATAATAATATATGAAAGGGAACGAGCCATAATGGATTCGTTCCCTATACATAATTAGCTCGGTTAGGAGGAATAGACATGAGCAGCATATTGATAAAACAGCTTTTTAGGAATGCTGAAGAGTATCTGAACAAGAATATCACGGTATCAGGGTGGGTGAAAACTGAAAGAGCATCCAAGAATTTTGGCTTTATTGAACTAAATGACGGAAGTTTTTTCAAGAACCTTCAAGTTGTATTTGAGGATAGCTTGGAGAACTTCAATGATATATCAAAGCTTTCCGTGGGATCAGCAATTAGCGTTGAAGGTCTTCTCGTGGAATCTCCGGGAGCAAAGCAGCCCTTCGAACTTAAGGCAGAGAAGATTGTAATTGAAGGACTGTCTACACCTGATTATCCACTTCAGAAAAAGAGTCATTCTTTTGAGTTTTTAAGAACAATCGCACACCTTAGGCCCAGGACTAATACTTTTTCAGCAGTATTCAGAGTCAGATCACTTGTAGCCTATGCAATACACAGATTCTTTCAGGATCAAGGCTTTGTATATGTACACGCTCCAATCATAACAGGAAGTGATGCTGAAGGAGCAGGAGAGATGTTCAGAGTCACAACCTTGGATATGGAAAATCTGCCAAAAGCAGAAGATGGTAAAATTGACTACTCCAAGGATTTCTTCGGCAAGGGTACAAATCTAACCGTAAGCGGGCAGCTTAACGTTGAGACTTTCTGTATGGCCTTCAGAAATGTATATACCTTCGGTCCAACCTTTAGAGCTGAGAATTCCAATACAGCAAGACATGCTGCTGAATTCTGGATGATCGAACCTGAGATTGCTTTTGCAGACCTTACAGATAACATGGAGCTCGCAGAAAACATGGTGAAATATATCATCAACTATGTACTTGACAATGCACCTGAGGAAATGGAGTTCTTCAATAGATTTATCGATAAGACGCTCCTTGAGCGGCTCAACAATATTGTAAGTTCCCAATTTGCAATAATAACATATACTGAAGCAGTAGACATATTGATGAAATCCGGGGTGAAATTCGAGTATCCGGTAGAATGGGGTACCGATCTTCAGACAGAACATGAGAGATATATAACAGAACAGGTGTTTAAGAAACCGGTTTTTGTAACTGATTATCCTAAAGAGATAAAAGCCTTTTATATGAGACTTAATGATGATGACAAGACAGTTGCAGCTATGGATCTGTTGGTTCCGGGAGTAGGGGAGATCATAGGCGGAAGTCAGAGAGAAGAAAGACTTGATGTCCTTGAAAAGAAGATGGATGAGATGGGACTTGACAAGGAAGACTACGGATGGTACCTGGATACAAGGAAATATGGCGGAGTTAAGCATGCCGGCTACGGTCTGGGTTTTGAAAGAATAATCATGTATATAACAGGAATGAGCAATATCAGAGATGTAGTGCCTTTCCCACGTACCGTAAAGTCTGCTGAATTTTAAGAGAAAAAATCTGTTGGAATATTCCGGCAGATTTTTTTTTACAGTCATTACATTTTTAGTAAACATCTGATGTATGACATAAGAATTATATTATTGACAGATAATAATAATGTTTAGACCTTTAAAGGAGGCATTTTATGCATAAGAACATTATCACTGTACTGCTTCTAATGTTATTAATTATAAGTTTCAATGCATATGCAGAGCCCGAAGCCGACATTATAAGAGAAGTTATGGATTGTCCCGATGAAGAAGTCATTTCCCTTAACAGCAGTTATGACTATCTTCAAGAGTTAAAATCAATGGGATATTATAAATATGAATATAAGGATGAAAGTGTCAATCTCAGGAATGCCGTACTAAGGTTTCAAAGTGATTGCAACTTGGTAGCCGACGGCATTCAAGGACCGATATTCAAGGCTGCTATGCTTAAGAGGCTTAACATGGGAAGCAGCTTCATTTCTCCCGATGTAGTGTCAAGAGCGCCCTCAAGAGGACTATGGATAGCAATAAACCGTACTAACAGGACCCTTACATTATATAGAGGAAGGACCGTCATCAAGAAATATCCTGTGGCAATAGGAAAAGAAACAGCAAGAACACCCCAGGGCAAATTCAGCATATACCTGAAGAGAAAGAACCCCATGTGGTCAGGAGGGCGCAATGCCAAGCCTGTCGCAGGGGGATCTCCCGAAAATCCTCTTGGAAAACGATGGATTGGTTTGTCTGTAGGCAAAGGCAATCTGTATGGCATTCACGGGAACAACAGCCCGTATTCAATTGGAATGCAGGTATCAAAAGGTTGTATACGAATGATTAATACAGATGTACTTTCCTTATATGAAATGGTGTCGGCAGGGATGCCTGTATGGATAGGTAACGACGATACCTTGAGAAAATGGGGAGTAACGCAAAAAAGCCTGAATTGAATTCAAAAAATAAAAAAACCGCAAACTCGTTGCGATTACTTATTTTTATATTTGGCAGGGGCAGTAGGACTTGAACCCACAACCAACGGTTTTGGAGACCGCTACTCTACCAATTGAGCTATACCCCTGCGGCACTTTCTTATTATATAAAAAAAAGTGTTACAAGTCAATAGCTTAATATAACCTCTTCTGTCATTTGAAAGGAAAAACTTTATTAATAATAAGTTCCGGGTATATGCATAATAAAAATGCGTATACCTATTTTGTTGGGTTCAAGAGGTGCATTATGAAAATATCCGGCAGCTTAAAGGAGAATATCAATATACTAAGAGACATATTCAAGTATGATGATTCTTTGATTTTCAGAGAATTTTCCGTCACAAGCATCGATACTAGAGAATGTACTGCTGTTTATATAGACGGTATGGCGGATTCCTACGTTATAAACTCTGATATAATAAAGCCCTTGCTTCAGTTAAATAGAAATGATACAACTTCTTATGAGTATTTTCTATCTTTAATAATTAACAGGATCACTTCATCCAAGGTTAAGACAACTAAAGAATTTGATACAATAACAGACTCCATATTAAATGGATACACTGTGATCCTAGCAGACGGATACGAATCAGCTGTACTAATTGACACACTAAAGATAAAGCGGAGAAACATAAGTGAACCAGAGTCTGAAAAAATTATACGAGGGCCCAGGGAAGGCTTCAATGAATCATTGTTGAATGACCTGGCTCTTTTAAGAACAAGATTGAGAAGCGATAAAGCAAAATTCCATTTCAGGGAGATAGGTAGAATCACAAAAACAAAAGTATGTCTTTGTTACATATAAGATATCATGCAGCCTGAAATTGTGGAGGAGGTAAACAAAAGACTTGATGGCATAGATATCGATGGGATTCTGGATACCGGTTACATACTGGAATTGATAGGTGACAATACTTATTCACCTTTTACAACCATAGGCTATACAGAAAGACCTGACGCAGTCGTGGGTAAACTTCTTGAAGGTAGGGTTGCAATCTTGTGTGACAACAGCCCTGTTGCCCTTACTCTACCTTTCTTATTTATCGAGTATTTTTCAGTAAGTCAAGACTATTACAGCCACTTTCTATATGCATCCTTCAACAGGCTTTTAAGCTGGATAGGCTTTTTTCTGACTACAAGTATACCTGCGATATATACTGCCATAATAACCTTCCATCAGGAGATGCTTCCTACACCGCTCATACTCAGTGTTTCAGCTGCAAGACAAGGCGTGCCCCTTCCAAGTATTGCTGAGATGATTCTTATTCTTTTTGTCTTCGAGGTATTAAGGGAGGCTTCTGTAAGAATACCTGCGGTCATAGGTCAAACTATAAGCATCGTAGGTGCCCTTATAATAGGGCAGGCTGCAGTTGAGGCAAGGTTGATCAGTGCACCTATTATAATTGTTGCAGCAGCTTCAGGAATAACAGGCTTCCTTGTACCAAAAATGGAACAGGCGGTTATACTTGTCAGATTCATGTTTCTGCTTGCATCTGCCTTTATGGGGCTGTATGGATACATATTTTTATGTATTATATTATATATACATCTTACATCTATGAGATCCTTCGGGATACCCTACATGTTGTTTGGAAGCTCGTTGCTGTCCCAGGATCAAAAAGATATCGTTTTTAGGGCTCCTTGGAACAAAATGATAAAGCGTCCGCGAATACTGGCCTCAAAGAATACAAATAGGCAAAATAGCTGAATATTGAACGGATGATAATATGAAAACAACAAAAGCAATATTATGCTTCTTACTTCTAATTCTCTGCATTTTATTTCTTACTGGCTGTTGGAACTATCGGGAGGTTGAAAAGCTTGCCATAGTTTCAGGAGTCGCAGTGGACAGGAAAGAAAATGGAATACTTGTTGTAACTGTAGAAATAGCAGATGTAAAACAAGGCCAGGGGCAAACAGAACTAAAGCCTGTATATGTACAGTCAGAAGGAGACACCTTTTTTTCAGCCATCAGGACAATAGTGGCGCTGCAGGGCAGAAGGCTTTTTTGGAGTCATGCAAAGGTCATTATATTAAGCGAAGAAATTGCAAGGGATGGAATAAGCAGTATATTGGATTTTGTCTACAGAGACGCTGAGATACGTAAGGACATGTGGGTACTCATATCAAAAGAAAAAAGTGCAAGTGAAATATTGAGTATAAAGTCCGAGCTGGAGAGCATTCTTTCCTTTGAACTTGATGATACTTTGAGAGCTCAGGATGCCGTATCGAGATATCCGGCCGTAGAGTTGTATGAACTGCTGGAGAACCTTGAAAGCAGTGCCGTATCTCCTGTAATTCCTGCAGTGGAGAACATTAAGACAAAGGGACGGAATATCACTTATGTATCCGGTGCTGCAGTGATTAAAAATGATAAGCTTATAGGCTATATAGATGCCTATGAAGCAAAAAGCCTTCTTTGGATTATGGATGAGCTGAAGGGAGGCCTCTTCAGTGTAGATAACGTGGGAGATACTGGTACAAGAGTATCTCTGGAACTGTATAAAAATAAAACAAAGATAAAGCCGACAATTGAAAATGATCAGCTAATAATGAATATTGATATTGTTGTTGATGTAATCATCGGCGAAATTATGGGATCCACCGACTTCACTGATGAAAAAGGCAGAGACAAACTGGAGAAAGATGCTGAGAGTCAATTGAAATTGCAGTTGGAAAACTTCATTGAAAAAGCACAGAAAAAATACAAGACTGATTTTTTGGACTTTGGACTCAAGATAAAACATACAATGCCAAAGGTCTGGAATACAATAGAAGAACAATGGGAAGATATGTTTACAGATTTGGATACAGTGTGAATGTTGATGTCAGAATAAATGGCAGTGCTGTAATAAAAAAGCCGGTAAAGGCAGGTAATTAGTATATGTGGTTGATTATAATCGTTTTGTATATAATCATATCTTTCATCGATATAAAATCATTCTGCAGTTCTCAGGAAAAAGGAAGGCTAATACTATATTTAGCACTTATGATTATTTCCTGCATTATAGGATTAACTAACAGTTATTTACCCGGCGTGCCCAGTCCATCATGGCCAATAAGGAATTTGGTTGAAGCTGTGGTAGGCAGTTAATTGGAGAGTACATATGAAGAAAGAAATAATATCTGATAAGCAAGGTATAAACATAACAACTTTGTTCCTATTCGGAAGCACACTTATAATGGGGACAGGAGGAGAGTCTAAAAACAGCTTGTGGCTGGCCATAATACTGGGGCTAATCCTTGCTGTGCCTATTGTCATGGTATACGGACGCATTTCATACCGATACCCCGGAAGAGATCTTTATGACATTTTGCAAGAGGTCTTTGGTAAAATTACTGGTAAAGCATTAAGTATGATATTCATTTGGTTCTCTTTCCATCTTGGCTCATTGGTCCTAAGGAATTTCGGCGAATTTATGAGTACTGTGGGTTTGCCGGAGACTCCTAAAATCGTTCCTATAATCATATTCAGCCTGGTTTGTGCTTTGGGAGTCAAATATGGTATAGAGGTAATTGCAAAATGCAGCTGTTTTTTTATAATTATAGTAATTTCCCTTCTGATACTTTTTATAATTCTCACTATACCTAATATGGAACCAGAGAACCTTTTGCCTATTATGGGAAACGGATTGGCACCAATATTGAAGGGAGCTTTTTCAGTCTTTACATTTCCCTTCGGCGAGCTTGTTGTTTTTTTGCTTGTGTTCGATTCGTTGAGTAAGCCTGAATCCGCCATGAAGGTCTATCTTAAGGCACTTTTCTTTGGAGGATTCTTTATAGCCTTTGTAGGTTTAAGGAATGTAATGGTAATCGGAGAATCTATAGACAATGTTTATTTCCCATCCTATTCCGCCGTAAGCCGCATTAATATAGGTAATTTCATTCAAAGGCTTGAGGTTTCAGTGATTATTATTTTCATATTGTCAGGTTTTATAAAGATCAGTATTTGCTTACTGTCCTCTGCCAAAGGACTAGCAAAGCTCTTTGAATTCAAGGATTACAGATTTCTTGTCATTCCTGTTTCTCTGCTGATGATAAATCTTTCTGATATATTGTTTGACAATACAATGGAAATGTCAGAATGGTCACAGGAGGTATGGCCTTATTATGCTTTTCCTTTTCAGGTCATTTTGCCCATTGTAATATTAATTGCTATAGAAGTAAAGGAAAGATTTAAAAAGAACAAAATACGATCGGAACAGAACAGTGATACATGAAAATAAAGCTCTGATGTACTTCAGAGCTTTAAAACTTTAATATGCTTCCGAACATCCTATCGCTTACTTTGGGAAAGAACAAGAATAAGATAAGCAGAATAATCCACCAGTTGTCATTCATCACAAGGCCTCTAACGGTGTTGCTGACTCCGCCGAATACTTCTCCCAATGGCAGGGAAGGAAGGGGGAAAGGTGTTGGTGATGCTGTCTTTGAAGGTATCAAAGAAGAAAGCAGTTTGGTTACCGACGGAACCGCCGGTGCCGGTGTTGCAGCCGGAGCAGGCGGTCATACAGCAGGAGGAGGTACATTATATATAGAGGATGAATGCTTACGACCCATTTTTGAAGCCTCCCTTCATGTTAATGAGGGATATGAACAAACCCTTAATTCCATTATATGAGGCTTTGTCTATAAAGTTACTTAATAAGCTAGAAAAAGGAGAGTCAAAGCTCTCCTTTTATTAGAATCTGTTTCCAGTTGTTCCAGCCATTGTTCTTTCAGCTGTCTCGATTAATCTCTTTACCATCTGACCGCCGATTCTTCCTGCATCTCTTGCTGTTATGTCACCGTTGTAGCCTTCCTTAAGACTGACTCCAACCTCGGTTGCTATTTCATACTTGAATCTGTCAAGAGCTGCTGCTGCTTGAGGTACTACCTTTTGATTATTTCTTGCCATTTGTTTCACCTCCCCAAACAATATGTATTATGAGTTAATAATAAATAACTCAATATTATTTTGGTTCAGCATCAAGATTTTAATCCAAGCAATTATTACCTTAAAAACCATCACAAAAATAATGAATAAATGCAGATAATAATAGTGTCACTATAAGTGAAATTCTATTAGAAAGGAGACCATTGGATGAAAAATTCAGCATCAATCAAAAAAGTGCTTTGTGCCATACTAGCGATCAGCATGTGCTTTTCCGCAGGAATCTCAGCTTTTGCAGAATATCCTGGCGCAGCCGCAGACCCAAAGGCAGATGGAAGTATAAAGTCCTGTAATAATAAACAATACCTTGAGGAAGCCGTACAGAAACTTGTGCAGGAAGGCAAGCTGTCTAAGGAAAAAGCAGATAAGATAATGGAATATAAAAAGAGAAAAGAAGAGGAATTCAGCAAGCTTTCCAAAGAAGAAAAACAGCAGCTGAAAAAGGACAGAAAAGGAAGTCTCTTAAATGAATTAAAAAAGGAAGGCGTCTTGACAGAAGAGGAGGTACGCCTCATTAGAACAAAGCTCCGTGAGATGAAGGAAGCAAGACTCAATGATGGAATGCAGAAGCTTGTAGATAGTGGAGTGCTTACTGCAGATGACATCAATAACATAAGAAACTATATGCTGAAGGTTCGTGAAGAAAGAAAGGCACAGATTGAAAAGCTGAAGTCAATGACCCCTGAACAAAGAAAAGAATACTTTGATAACAGCAAGAGAGACAAGAAAGATATATTGACAAGAATGGTAGAAGATAAAGTGATAACCAAAGAGCAGGCGGAAGAAATCAGAAAGGCAATTCCTGAGCTTAGCAGAAAAAAACGCAGAAGATAAGATATATCATAAAATAAGCCCTTGCAGAAAGCAAGGGCTATTATACACCCTCTGCAGGAAGGTCAATAATGAATAATGCACCTGAGCCGGAGTTTTCTGCACTTACCTTTCCTCTATGCTTTTCTATGACATTCTTTGTAATAGCCAGCCCCAGTCCAAAATTACCCATAGCTCCCTTATAGAATCTGTCGAATATATTATCAAGGTCACTGCTTTCAAAGCCTGGACCATCATCAGCAATTGTGACCCGCACAGTATTGTTGTCGATTAATCCAGACCTGACTTCAATAGTACTTTTTGCATATCTGATACAATTACTCAGTATATTGGTTATTGCTCTTTGTAGTTTTTCCTCATCTCCCAGTACTCTGATGTTCTTTACAGGAACATCAACCTTAATTGAAATATCGTCTTTGGCTGCAATACCGCTTACCCGTTCTGCACAAGAGCGTATGAGCTCATTGAATTCCAAAGAGCTGTAAGAATAGTTTTCCTCTATGGCATCCAACCTGGATAGATATAGTAGGTTCTCCACCAGATGCGTCATTCTTTTTGATTCATCAATTATTATATCAGCAGAAGCTGTGCTGTCCGTGACACCATACTTGATCCCTTCCGCATAGCTCTGTATTGACATAAGTGGTGTTCTGAACTCATGGGATGCATTCTGCAAAAAGGTTTTCTGAGCTTTATCATAAGTCTCCAGCTTCTCTGACATAGTATTTATGTTATTTACAAATTCACTCAGTTCATCGTAAACAGGTGTATTTATCTTTGCACCAAAATTCCTTTCGGCAATAGAGCGTATGTGTTGATTTAAAGTGCTGAAGGGAGCAGATATTTTCTTTGCGGTTACCGATGAGAATATTACTATAATAAATGCAGATATGAGAAGAATAGCAAGAAGTATAAGATTTATACCTAACTGCAGCTGGTTGACTTTCTGAAGGCTTGAATAGATAACTACCCAACCTAAGCCAAAATTATTTTTCTCAGAAACAGGTTTAACGAGAGCAATGTACTCAGATCCGTTAAGGTGGAAGTTCAAGTAGCTTTCCTTGTTCAAGTTCTCCGATTTATTGATTTCTGCAGAAATTTTTGACAAGAGATCATTTCCATCTGAGGTGTACAGTTCCTCCGGAGGATTGATTACATTTCTGTTGTTATCAACCAGGATGTAGTCGGCATTGAGGACAGAAAGAGGCTCCCTCAGGGATCTGTTCAGCATAAAATAGTATCTTATCACTTCACTTATATTCTCCTTAGCTATAACTATGTTGGAAGGCCTCCTTCTTTCAAAAATAAATATATCGGGCACCTTTCTCAGAGCAGTATCTTCTGTGCGGGAGGCTATCCTGCTAAGCTGCTCGGCTATATCCTTTTCAAAATAAAACCTTATGGCCACATTGAAAATAACAGCGACCAGAGCTATAAGGGTTATTATAACTGTAAGATTGTATTTGAATATTCTCCATTTTATTGTATTTGTCTTCATAATATCATTCCTCATCAATCAATCTGAAGCCGAATCCCCATACGGTTTCTATTTTCAATTTTGAACCTGTATCAGCCAGCTTCCTTCTGATTCGCTTTATCATATCATCAGTAGCCCTTGTCTCAACTTCATTCTCAAAGCCCCATACCTTGTCAAGGAGTTCTCCTCGGCTCACAGCCTTATTCTTGTTACAAGCAAGATAATGAAGCAAAGAGAATTCCATGACTGTCAAGCCTATGTCCTTACCATTCAATTCCGCCTTCTTGGCATCCAGGTCTATAGTAACGTCTGACACCTTAGAAATCTCAGATACTCCTGTATTTGCCCTGTCCATGTCAATTCTTCTGAATATGCTTTTGATTCTTGCAATAAGCTCCATAGGACTGAAAGGCTTAGTCATGTAGTCATCACAGCCTAGGGTCAGTCCCGCTATCTTATCCGGCTCAGTATCCTTAGCTGATACAATGATTATAGGTACAGCGCTTTTCTGTCTTATCTGGGAGCAAAGAGAATACCCGTCGATTCCCGGCATCATTATATCTATTACAAGCATGTCGGCAGCCTTACTATTAAAAGCATCCAGCAGTGATTGCCCATTGCTGAAGGTTTCTACTTCAAAACCTTCCTTTACCAAAAATGATTTGATGATATTACATATGTTCAGTTCATCATCAGCAATATATATGAGTTTTATGTCCATAGTATCAAATTCCTCTCTAATTACTTAGATTTTCTATTCATCTCGAAAAACACTTGCTTATTTCAATCTATATGAGTATTTTATTCTAATTTTATCATGATTCCCATTTGAATTCATTTATAATAGTTTCTTGCTTTAAATTTGCCGCAGTTTTGCGGAGATTTTTCGATGCCTGCAAGGCTAGAATATTAGTGTGGCAAATGGACACCAGTAACAAATAAAAAAAATAAAGGAGTGTAGATTATGATTGATAAGAAAAAAATAACTGCAGTGATCCTTGCAGGTGCAATCACAGCATCAGGTGCTGTATCCGCCTATGCAGCAGACCAACCTGCAATTGACCTGGAAAATCAAAGGTTAAGAAAAGGTCAAAGGGTTTTTGTCTCAGAGTTTTCGGAAAAAGCCAAATCTGCTGTGGACGGTCTGGTAGCAGACAGTACTATCACACAGGAGCAGGCTGATGCTATTTTAAAAGCATGCAGTCAGGCCGGAAGAAGAGGTCCAATGAGAATCGGAAGGATTTCCATTGAAGGACTTGTGGAAGAAGGAAAAATAACTCAAGAGCAGGCTGATACTATAAGCAGCGCAATTAGGTCAGGGTTTGAATCAGGGAAGAGCATAAGAACAACATTGGATGAACTTGTGGCTTCAGGTACCATAACAGAAGCTCAAAAGGAAGCAGTATTGAATTATACTCCCGATAAACTTGTGATTGAGAAGCCTTTTATTCTACAGCAGAATGGTGAGACTGCAGACAGACCAATTGTAATACAACAGGATAAGCTGGACGGCCTTGTGTCTAAAGGAACTATAACTAAAGAACAGGCTGATGCAATAAAAGATATAGCACAACCTTTACAAAGAGGAGCAGGAGTAAGAAATATAGTCAATAAGGTATTTGACCCCTTTGCCCATCTTGTTGCATCAGGCACAATAACACAAGCACAGGCAGATGCGGTCAGGTCTGCAATAAAATCAACTACAATGCCCGAAGATAATTAATAACCATTCATAAAACAAAGGAAGCGTCATGTTTGATATGCTTTCTTTCAGATAGCAGAAGGAGTCTTTCTACAAAGACTTCTTCTATTTTTATTATTAAAAAAGATTTTGCCACAATTTTGCGGAGACTTACCGCCTTTCATGATGTAAAATTAATATGGAGAAAAACCAAAATTTTCACATTTATTAACCAAGCAAGGGGGTATTATTAATGAATCTCAGTACTGAAGCAGGCAGCAGGCTTTCCGCCATATTATCAAAAAAGAGACTGCTCATAATCGCTGTTGTGCTTCTGATTATTGCCGCAGCAGCTGTATTGACCACTAATCATTTTAAGTCAAAGAATACCAGAGGTGTTGCCTTTCAGCAGGCAACCGCTTCTGTCGTAAAGGGAGACCTTAATGTAACAGTATCCGGATCAGGGCCTATAAGATCTTCCTCAAAATATACCCTTACTTCAAATGTAAACGGTACTCTCACAAAACTGTATATTAAAGATGGGGATAAGGTAAAAGCCGGTGATCTGATATTTGAAATAGATGATAAGGATGCGCAGCTACAGATAAAGCAGCTTAAGAACAGCATAGCCCAGGCACAGCTTTCCCTTGACAGTAATATCAAGGATCTCAGATCAGGTACAGTTGCAGCGCCTTTTGACGGCGAAATAGCAGATATACAAGTCAGGGAAGGTGACAGCCTGTCAAATAACGGTACTTTATTGACAATTACGGACAAATCAAAGCTTAAGCTGTTGGTGCCCTTCAAAAATACATATCGTAACGAGCTATCCATTGGGCAAAAAGTGATGGTCAATGTCTATGATACTGAAAAGGATGAGCTCCATAAGACAGAAGGCAGCATATCAACAGTGAGTATGCCAAGCTATACTACAAATGATGGTGCTGAAGTGTATAATGTAGGGATAATATTGGATAATAACAGTTTGTTAAATGAGGGGATGGTCGCCAATGCACAGATTGCTGTTGATGGCTCAGCCTTAACCAGTATGGGCAGCAATACCCTTGGATACGTAAGGAGTATGACTGTAAAGGCTTCATCAGGAGGTATCATTAGCAAGCTTAGTGCAGAGAACGGTCAAACCGTTAGAAAAGGTGATGTTTTGGCTGAGCTCGAAAATGATGAGCTGGAGATGACTATCCAGACAAATGAGCTGAAGCTTGAGGATTTGAATTCTGAGCTTCAGACAGCCGAAGAAAAGCTGCTTGATTATAAGATATATGCACCTTTTGACGGAACCCTCACTTTAAATGACATTGAGCAAGGAAACAGCATTAAGCAGGGTGATATACTTGGCAACGTTGCAAACTATGATACCATGGAGTTTGACATAAATGTAGATGAGCTTGATATATCAAAGATCAAAGAAGGACAACAGGCAAGAATAACCATCGATGCGCTGCCCGAAACTGCAGGTAAGCCTCTTTCCGGTGAAGTCACAAAAATAGCTGTGGAGGGAACATCTTCTAATGGAGTATCTACATATCCCGTTACTGTTCAAATAGAAAACAACAGCAGTCTTAAGGGCAGTATGAGTGCAAATGCTGAAATTGTAGTGCATCAAAAAACTGGAGTACTGTATGTTCCGGTTGATGCAATACAGAAGAGGAACGGCAAGAGCTTTGTAAGAGTTGTCGGAGGCTCGGAAGGTGGAACTGAAAGAAGAAGAAACACACAGGCGGATACAAGTACATCTGAAATGAAAAAGACTGATTCGGAGCAGCAGTTTGAGATGAGAGAGGTAAAGACAGGAATCAGTACTGAGGAGTATATAGAGATATTGGAAGGCTTGAAAGAAGGCGAAAAAGTAGCGGTAACTGCTAGCTCAAACAACACCAATACCAGAGGTCCTCAAGGTGGAATGATGATTATGGGAAGCCCTGCACCAGGCGGTGGCGGCAGCTTCAGAAGAGTTAACTAAGGAGGACTGTATCCATGATAGCTATAAAAAACATGAGCAAGATTTACCGTATCGGCAACATAGAGGTAAGAGCCTTGAACAATGTAAGCCTGAACATTAGGCAGCATGAATTCGTATCAATCATAGGACCCTCCGGATCAGGCAAGTCCACTCTTATGAATATGATTGGCTGCCTTGATATACCGACCAAAGGAGAATACTATCTTGAAGGTGTTGAGGTCAGCAGATTGTCAGATGAACAGCTTGCCAACATCAGAAATCACAAGATTGGATTCATATTTCAGGGGTTCAATCTGCTTCAGAAGCTGACTGCCGAAGAAAATGTCGAGCTGCCTCTTATATATCAAGGAATCAGCACCAAAGAGCGTTATGAAAGATCTCTGGAAGCTTTGAAGCAGGTTGGCCTTGAAGACAGGGTACACCATAAGCCTACAGAGCTTTCCGGTGGACAGCAACAGCGCGTTGCGATTGCCAGAGCATTGGTGGGTAACCCTCCTATGATATTAGCCGATGAACCTACCGGGAATCTTGATTCCAAGTCAGGCAAAGAGATAATGCAGATGCTTAAAGAGCTTCATAAAAAAGGCAACACTGTAGTACTGATAACCCATGATAATGAGATCGCAATGCAGGCTGACAGAGTCATCAGGATTCAGGATGGAGAGATCATTGAAGACAGGATGGTGATATAAATGGGTTTTATGCAGGCATATAAAATGGCAATCAAAAGCATACGCAGTAATAAAGTCCGTTCATTCCTCACCATGCTGGGTGTAATAATTGGAGTATCCTCTGTCATAGCAGCTGTAGGCTTTGCTCAGGGCAGTACAAAAAGTGTTACCGATACAATAGAGAGCATGGGCACCAATCTTATCCAGGTAAGCATTATGGGCAGAAACAGCAACAGAAATGTTACATATAAGCAAATCAAAGAGTTTGCGGAGGAAAACAGTGATGATATAGCAGCAGTTGCACCCCAATCCAGCTCTTCGGCAACAGTGAAATACATGACACAAAACAGAGAGACTACTGTTCTTGGAACAAGTCCTGATTATCAAACCATCAGTAATGTGAAAGCTCAAATGGGGAGATTTCTGGTTCAGAATGACCTTGACAGTATGCATAAGGTAGCTATTATAGGAACTGCAGTAGTCAAAGACATATTTGAAGACATAAATCCTCTGGGTCAGAAGATCAAGATCAACGGACAGCTTTTTTCTGTAGTAGGAATTCTTGAAGAAACGGATGGAGGACAGGAGCAAGGAGCAGATGACAGGGTGATAATACCGGTCTCAGTAGCCCAAAGGCTTTTCCGCACAGGAAACATCCGAAACTTTTCAGTTCAGGCCGCCGGTCCTGATACAGTTGAAAATGCAATGGCAAAACTAAATGAATTCCTGCAGAAGACCTACCGTAATACTGATGCCTTCAGGGTTTTCAACCAGGCTCAAATGCTTGAGAACCTGAACAACATGACCAGTACCATGACAGCAGTACTTGCAGGTATTGCAGCTATTTCACTTGTTGTAGGAGGAATAGGGATAATGAATATCATGCTTGTTTCAGTAACGGAGAGAACAAGGGAAATAGGCATCAGAAAAGCTATTGGCGCCAAAAAGAAGAACATTCTTGTTCAATTCCTCATTGAAGCCATCATTGTAACAGGAATTGGAGGTATCATAGGGGTTCTGGCGGGGCTTTCAATAATTCGTTTTATCATCGGCGGACTAAAACTTGTCCCCGAGGTCTATTCCATACCATGGATCATGATTTCTTTTGGAATCTCTTTGGTGGTAGGTGTCGTATTCGGATTATTTCCTGCATACAAGGCAGCCAGCCTTAACCCAATAGAAGCACTAAGATCTGAATAATACGAGGAGGAAGAACAATGAAAAGACTTTATTTGATATTCTCCATGATTCTTTATGTGGTTTTCTCTTCAGCATGCTTTACAATTTTTGCTCATGCAGCGGATGACCGTATATTGACCTTGGAGGAAGCAAAGGTTCTGGCGCTTAATAATAATGTCAAGTATAAGCAGCAGGATGACTATATAGAGGATGCTTATGAGAAGTGCGATGAAGCATATAAGGACAGTGTTGGAAATACCAAGGGAAGGAATGCTGCAAGTAAGGCATCAGCATATATATCACAGCAAATGGCCATTGAGAATGCAGAATCTGCACTCCGCAGAGCAATTTTTGATAAGGCCGATATGAAAAGGAACTCTGATTATGAAGTAACAAACACATTCTATAATGTAATAAAAGCTGAATACTCACTAAAGGATGCAGAGGAAGGCCTTGAACTGAAGGAAAAAGAGATGGAAGCTGCGAAAGTCAGGTTTGGCCTAGGCATAATTACGAAGAATGAACTGTTCAAGGCAGAATCTTCTTATACAGCTTCAAAGACTGCATTCAACAAAGCTCATATGGACTACGAAAGCAGCATCATGAAGCTGGAGAAAGCTCTGGGCATGGAGCTGGACATGGCTCATATGAAGCTTGCTATAAATTTGAGTGTCCCTGATATCGGAAAACTAGACATTGATAGGATAAAGGAAGGGTATTTAAAAAACAATTCAACATACTTCAATGCAAAAGAGCAGTATGACCTGGCAAAATATAAGCTGCTATTTACAGAAAGCAAATATGAAGACTTCTATGATAGCAGCAAGCACCGTGCTGAAGAAGTGGAAGAACAGTTTGACAATATGGTTTTTGATGCACAGAAGGCTTTTGAGGACGCAGAATACAACTACAGTAAAAAGTTGGATGAATTGGATGAAACCATAAAGAGCCGTTTCGACAGCCTTGAAGATGCTTACGAAAGCTATAGGGACCAAACTTATGATATAAATGAAGCAAGAGTCAAGGTTGAAGAAAGCAGGATAAAGCATCAAATGGGATTGATAAAAACGGCTGAACTTGACAGCAGTATAAGGGATCTTAGTACACTGGAAAGACAGTTGAATGCTTCTATAATGAATCTTAATCTGCAGTATTTGGAATTAAAGCAGTATGATATTGCCGAATAAATCAGAGAGTCATGAAGTGCATCTCCAAAATTTATAGAAAACCCAACATTTGGAGATACACTTTTTTTATAAATAAATATACATATGAGCAACGAATGAAAAAACATGTGGAAGCAAATGCCTGGTTAATATTTCGCAAATTGATTTACTAATGCCGTTTCTTCCTATAAAATAATAATATAGTCATTATTAACACAAGGATAAAACAAAGGGGGTAGTTAGTATATTCTGTCTTGAGATTATTTTTAAATACTATATAATGAAAGGAAGTTGATGTTTATTGACCGTTCTTGTAGGAAAATTAAAAGAAGTTCTCTATTCAGTACTGCCAATTACACTTATTGTTATACTGTTGAGTCTAACAGTCACACCTATAGAGAGCAGTCTGTTATACAGATTTATTATCGGTGCAATATTTGTTACATTGGGATTGTCAGTCTTCCTTCTTGGGGTTGATGTCGGTATCACACCTATTGGTTCATTAATGGGTACATCCCTTACTAAAAGCAACAAGACATGGATAGTAGGAATAGGCGGATTAGTACTGGGCTTTCTTATTTCTGCTGCTGAGCCTGATCTGCATATACTTGCAGGACAGATTGACAGTATCACCTCAGGAGTAATATCAAGACTCAGCATTGTCATTATTGTTTCTATTGGAATAGCAGTATTAATGACTTTTGGTTTGTTTAGAATAGTATATAATATACCGTTGTATAAAGTGCTTACGGTAGTATATACCATCATTCTTTTATTAGGAATTTTTACATCTTCTGAGTTTTTGGCAATTTCCTTCGATGCTTCCGGTGCTACAACAGGTGCTATGACCGTTCCTTTCATTCTCTCTCTGGCACTGGGTATATCTTCTCTGAAAAAGGATGGTAAAGCGTCGGAAAAGGACAGCTTCGGTCTGGTAGCAATAGCATCTACCGGAGCAATATTGGCTGTTATGCTAATGAGCATTTTTTCCAAGTCAGATAAAATTTCTGGCAGTATTGACAGAAGCATCACAGTATCACAATCAATTATCGGCCAGTATTTTCATGAGCTTCCCATAGTAGCTGGTGAAGTTTTCATGGCATTGCTGCCTTTATTGATATTATTTTCAGTTTTTCAAATAATATCTTTTAAGTTGACAAAGAAGTCCTTTTTTAGGATAATAATAGGGCTTGTATATACATTTATCGGTCTCACTCTTTTCCTGACAGGTGTAAATGCCGGTTTTATGGAGGTGGGAACGGTAGTAGGCCAAAGTGTTGCAGCATTGAACAACAAGTCTCTTCTTGTTGTTATAGGTTTTATACTCGGATTGGTGACGGTATTGGCTGAACCTGCTGTATACGTATTGACACACCAAATTGAAGATGTCACCAGCGGTTATGTCAAAAGAAAGGTCGTGCTGTTTGCACTTTCTGTTGGAGTTGGTTTTGCAGTTGCTTTATCCATGCTAAGGATAGTTGTCCCAGAAATCAAATTATGGCATTACCTTTTACCCGGTTATATTATCTGTATCGTAATGAGCTATATTGTACCAAAGCTCTTCGTTGGTATGGCTTTTGACTCGGGAGGAGTTGCTTCAGGTCCCATGACTGCAACCTTCATATTGGCTTTTGCCAATGGAGCTGCAGATTCCATTGAAAGTGCGAATCTATTGGTAGATGGATTTGGAATGATTTCAATGGTTGCTTTGACACCAATAATTGCCTTACTGATATTAGGCTTGATCTTCAAGGTTCTGTCTGTAAAAGGAGGATTAAAATAAATGGTTAACTGCTCTACAGAAAAAAAACTTGAGCTTTCCTTTGTGATTGTCAACAACGGGGCAGCCGGCAAAGTGAGCAAAATTGCAAAGCAGAATGGAATAACCGGTACCACGGTGCTTTTGGGAAAGGGAACGATCAAGAATCATTTACTGGAGCTGCTGGCTCTGAATGATGTCAGAAAAGAAATTGTCATTATGATATCCGAAAGGGATACGGCATATAAAGTCCTTGACATACTTAATGATGAACTGGAACTACACAAGCCCAATCATGGTATAGCTTATACGGTTGCTCTCAGCGGTGTGTATGGAGCAAGGGACTGCAGCCTGAATAATGATAGTGAAAGTTGGGGTGTTGAAAACAAAATGTATAAAGCAATTTTTGTTGTAGTAGATAAAGGCAGCGGTGAAGCTGTTGTCGATGCTGCAGCATCTGCAGGCTCCAAGGGTGCCACTATAATCAATGCAAGAGGCTCAGGCATCCATGAGACTCAGACGTTGTTCTCAATGGCTATAGAGCCTGAAAAGGAAATAGTGATGATACTGACAGAAAGCACTATTACAGATGGGATCATACAAAAAATACGGGAAGAAATGCAGATTGACGAACCGGGCAAGGGTATAATGTTTGTCATGGATGTCAATAAGACTTACGGTCTGCGCTAGTTTTTAATTGTTATTTATAAGCTCCTTATCAACATATACTGTTGAAAGGAGCTTTTTTGTATTACGAATACCACGGGCTATACCCGTGGTTCAAAAAGGCTTCCAGCTATGAGTAGAAAAAGAAAACCTCCTTTGATAGAATTGATGATGG
>JAWLHF010000054.1:0-21372 GCA_041690515.1 Clostridiaceae bacterium
GCGGCGGTAGTAGGAGGATTGCTTCTGGCATTGCTGGTGGGAGGAGGAATTCTCTTCGTGAACAGCCTTTTCACTGTGAAGGAAGTGGCAGTCCCGGATTTGGTAAATATGACTGAAAGTGAAGCAAGGGATACACTGAAGGAACTGAGTCTTATTCTTGAAGTTACAGAAAGAGTGAATAACAAGGATATTCCGGAAGGCAATGTAATAAGTCAGATTCCAAAGCCTAATGAAAAAAATAAGATAACCAACCCTGTAAAGGTAGTTGTGAGTAAAGGGGCAAGAAAGGTAGCTGTGCCCAATTTGGTTGGGGAAAGCTATGACAAGGTAAAGCTTATTCTTGAAAGAGAAGGATTGGTAGAAGGAAAATTTGAGCAGCAATACCATGAATATCCCAATGGATTTGTTATCAGCCAGAGTATAGTATCCGGAGTCAGTGTGGACGAAGGCACAATTATAGATTATGTAATAAGCATAGGTCCGGAGAAATTTGTAATGCCGACATATGTTGGAGCCGGTATTGAAGACGTCAAGACAGATCTTATTGTGAAGGACCTTATTTTGGGAAACATCACTTATGAAATAAGCAGTGCGCACCCGGTGGACACAGTACTGTCACAGAGCATTGCACCTGGCACAGAGGTAAGCAGGAAGAGCGTTGTTGACTTTGTGGTGAATACCAAACCAAAAGAGCCGGTGACCTCAAGCTTCAAGCTTACTTTCCCGCTTCCAGGAGACCTTGAAAGCATGAAGGTAACTGTATATAAAGTACAAAACGAAGTAAGCAGCAGAATATATGAAAGCATACACAAACCCAGTGACGGATCTCTTGAGATTCCTGTAAGCGGTGAAGGTGAAGTTACTTTTGAAGTATATATAAACGACAGCTTGTACAAAAGTGTAAAGCATACTTTCTAGAAAACTCAAAGGCAATAACATATTTATCACAGTGGTAAAGGTATACACGAGGAGGAACTATATGCAGAAGGGTGTTATAGTAAAAGGCATCGGCGGCTTCTATTATGTTGAAACAGATGAAGGATTGTATGAGTGCCGTGCCAGAGGCAGGTTCAGAATAAAGAACATAACACCTTTAATTGGAGACCATGTCGAAATTGAAGGAGACTCCAAGAATCTTCAGGGTTATATAATCAATATCCTGGATAGGAAGAACCAGCTGATAAGACCGACTGTTGCCAATATAGACCAGGTAATCATTGTATTCGCGGCAAAAAGACCGGATATAAACATGGGACTCATGCAGAAGTTCCTGGTTTACTCTGAGTATAAAAAACTCGATGTTGTCGTTTGTATAAATAAAATTGACCTGGATACCGAAAATGATTGCCTTGAAGTGGTGAAAATGCTTGAAAGCGTTCCCTACAAGGTTGTGACAACAAGTGTAAAAGAGGATATTGGGATAGGAGAGCTGGCGGAGGTTCTAAAGGGAAAGGTTTCAGTTTTTGCCGGGCCTTCAGGAGCAGGAAAGTCCTCATTGCTTAACAGGGTACAACCCGGACTGGAGCTTAAGACCGGAGACCTTAGCAAGAAGATTGACAGAGGTACCCACACCACCAGACACGCTGAGCTGATCAAGCTTGATATAGGCGGCATGGTAGCCGACACACCCGGTTTCACCTCACTTGACATCAGTGAGGTGGAGCTAGATATACTTGAAAGCTGTTTTCCCGAATTTGAAAGCTACAAGGACTGTTACTTCCCGAGCTGTGCCCACGATAAGGAACCTCGATGCGGAGTTAAAGAGGCAGTGGAGGAAGGCAGTATAAGCAGGATCAGATATGATTTTTACATATCATTGCTGCACGAATTGAAAAATGAAAGGCGTTATTGATACGCCGGGAGGTATCAGATGATAAAAATTGCACCATCTATTCTTTCAGCAGACTTTGCAAACCTGGAAAGAGATATTGGCATCGTTGAGCAGGCCGGGGCAGACTGGCTTCACATAGATGTAATGGACGGACATTTTGTCCCCAATATAACAATAGGACCTCCGGTTGTTAAGAGCCTAAGGGGAAAGAGCAGGCTGGTATTTGATGTTCATCTTATGATTGAGAATCCTGAAGCATACATAAAGAATTTTGCTGAAAGCGGCGCTGATATAATAACAGTACATGCGGAAGCGACGAACCATCTGCACAGACTGATACAGATGATCAAAGCAGAGGGGAAGAAGGCAGGAGTATCATTGAATCCTGCTACTCCATTGAATGTATTGGAGTATGTGTTGGAAGACCTGGATATGGTTCTTATTATGAGCGTCAATCCCGGTTTTGGAGGACAAAAGTTCATTGACTCAGCATATGAAAAAATCTCAAAGGTAAGAAAGCTGATAGATAGCAGGGGACTTGATATAGACCTGCAGGTAGACGGAGGAGTGGGCCCCGATAATATAGAAAAGGTAGTTGGCAGCGGGGCAAATATTATAGTTGCGGGTTCTGCTATTTTCAATTCCGGTGACATACCCGGCGCTATAAGAATATTAAAGGAAGCAGGCAATAGGTAAATGAAGACCGTCATTATAAGCAGCGGTGAGATATACGATTATAGCTTCTGCTATGATATTGTACGTTCTGCCGACAGAATTATCTGTGCTGATGGAGGCACAAGACATGCAATAAATATGAAGTTGACTCCCAATGTCATAATCGGTGATATGGATTCCTCCGCTGATAAGTATATAGAATATTTCAGAAAAAAAGGGGTAGAGGTTGTTCAATACCCCAAGGATAAGGATAAGACGGATACCCATATATGTGTTGAATTCTCTCTTCCTTTCTCTACGGAGATAATACTCCTGGGAGCAACAGGAAGCAGGATCGATCATATGATAGCCAATTTATCCCTTTTGAAGCTGGGGTTTGAGAAAAACATACCTATTAGTATAATAGATGACAAGAACAATATCAGACTGATCAAGGATTCCATTATAATTAAAGGAAATAAAGGGGAGTATTTTTCTCTGATTCCTTTCACAGAGAAGGTAGAGGGCATAACTACCAAAGGTGCTTGCTATGAGCTTGTGAATGCAGTAATGGAGTTGGGAGATCCCTACGGTGTCAGCAATGTATTTGAACAGGAATCAGTTGAGATAAACATAAAGAAGGGTTATCTGCTTGTAATAAAAGCAAAGGACTAAGTTTTGTACTAGGGGCGGCCAATGGCCGTCAGCCCAAAGGAATAACAGGACATAATGCGAGCCTCATAAGTAATAGTTAAAAAATTTATATTTAGTGTGTCAAAAGCGACTCTCCATTAGTATTATATAATGTAGAGTCTTGTTTTTTGTCTTATATATAAAAAAACGTCTGTCGGCAATAAATCGGAGGGAGCTGTCATGAGATACACATATAAGAGATACGCAGGAGCATTATGCATACTGCTTTCAATATTCCTTATATCCAGGTTCGTGCCGGTATTCCTGTGGTACTTTATTGTGGCGGCGATAGTGGCAATGATTGGATATCTTCTCTATAACAGCTTGCTTATATAATTATCATCCGGGCAGTATGCTGCCTTTTGGGAGGCTGGGAAATGAGCATATTCAGAAAGAAAAGACTGATTGGATTTCTGGCATTCTGTGTCGGCTTAGGGATACTTTTTGCAGTGATGGTACCCACAATAGGGTGGGTTCTGTTTTCTGCCATATGCCTTATATGTGCCGGAATATTCCTCATAAGATTTTGAGAAATATGACAAAAAAGATAAAAAGCGCGTTACCGCGCCTTTAATTCTTCTAAACAGCTCTTTGAACTTTGCCTGATCTTAAGCATCTAGTGCATACATGCAATCTCTGTGGAGTGCCATTTACAATAGCTCTCACAGTTCTGATGTTTGGGAGCCAGGTCCTGCGACTATGTCTGTTTGAGTGACTAACCTTGTTCCCGGAAATCATACCCTTTCCGCAAACTTCGCAATGTCTTGCCATGAAATACACCTCCTTCGGAAATGAGCCTCAAATTACACATGACAAAATTATTCTAAGTATAATTCGCTCTGTCATTTATTTTAGCATTCCTTAATAATATTAGCTTTATCAAAACAAATATATTTTAACATAATGTATTATAAATGGCAACTATGCATTTCTGAAACATACAAAAAATAAATTATTGACTAAATTAGTATTATAGAGGATGAGTTGCACGTATATCAACAAATCGGACAAGCATTGTTTCATAGAAGGACAGAACTTCTTATGGACTTTACAAGACTGTGTTATTTATAGTATTATTTACTGGATAACAAGTGTTTATTATAAGAGTTACATTTCTATTCAACCGTAATAAAACCGAAGCTTCGGTTAAGATTCTGAGAGGACTTAAAAGGTTATTTGCCCGATGATGCAGCACTTTATTAATATTATCTGCTAAACTACACATACATATATTATAAAGATGCCAAAGATGACCCGGACTTGTTTGAAAGGGTTGCACGTGACCAAAGGCTGCTGATTGCTCAAGGAATCTGGGTGTACTGTAATTGCTTGCGCAATTACTTCGGTTGATATAAAATGAAAATAAAAAGTGGGAGGAGATCGTATGTCTGCCAGATACATAACTCAGTACGGTGAGGTTAATATATCCGAAGAAGTTTTGGCCACAATTTCCGGGCTGGCAACAACAGAATGCTATGGCCTGGTTGGAATGGCCAACAAAAATGCAAAAGACGGCTTGGTCGAGCTTCTTAAGAGGGATAACCTTGCCAAAGGTGTAAGAGTGACTGCTGAAGGTGAAGAGGTAAGCATCGATTTATATATTGTTGTAGAGTTTGGCACAAAAATATCTACTATTGCAGATAATATAATAAGCAAGGTAAAATATACCGTAGAAAATCTGACTGGACTTAAGGTCAAGAAAGTCAATATCAATGTACAGGGCGTAAGAGTATAGCTCTATTAAGGAGGTTCAGATCTTGTCAACGCAAAATATAGATGGTACACAACTTAAGAATATGATAATATCCGGTGCAAACAATCTTGAAAACAATAAAGGACCTGTTAATGCACTCAACGTATTCCCTGTGCCAGATGGAGACACAGGCACCAATATGTCCCTTACCATGCAGTCTGCCGTAAGGGAGATAAAAGCAGCAAAGGATAATGAGGTTCATACCATTGCAAACGCTGCTGCCAACGGTTCATTAATGGGGGCGAGAGGCAACTCCGGCGTTATACTTTCACAGATATGGAGAGGCTTTGCTAAAGCATTGAAGAACCAGAATATTATCGATACGCAAACTTTGGCCAATGCTCTTCTTGAAGGCTCCAACACGGCTTATAAGGCTATTATGAAGCCTACTGAAGGGACAATATTGACGGTCATACGTGAAACAGCAGAACATGCAGTAAAAATATCAGGAAATTTTGATGATGTTGTATTGTTCATGGAAGAGATAATAAACAAGGCGAATATTATACTGGGTAAGACTCCTGAAATGCTGCCTGTGCTTAAGAATGCGGGGGTGGTTGACGCTGGAGGAAAAGGACTTATATGTATATTTGATGGAATGTATCAGGCACTGAAGACAGGAGAGATGGTTGAGCTTAAGCAGACTGACCATGCGGTGGTTGAGGAAGCCAGTGAAGACAGAAAGGTATTCAAAGCAGAGGATATAGCCTTCGGCTACTGTACAGAGTTCTTTATAAAAGGGAAACAAGTGCAGCTGGAAAAATATAGGGATGAGATATCTGTACTGGGAGATTCCATTGTGGTAGTTGGTGATGAAGATCTATTAAAGGTGCATATCCATACCAATAACCCTGGACGGGTATTGGAGCTGGCTATTGCATACGGGGAACTATCCAAGATAAAGATAGATAATATGCGGGAGCAGCATAGGGAGCTCCTCTTTAAGGAAGAAGAATATAAAATTGAGGCTGAAGCCGACAAAGCGGCTCCTAAGCCAATGGAGAAATACGGGGCAGTAACTGTTGCAATGGGAGAAGGTATATCTGAAATATTCAAGGACTTGGGTGCCAGTGAAATAATCGAAGGTGGACAAACCATGAATCCAAGTACTGAAGATATACTGAAGAGTGTTAATAAGGTCAACGCAGAGACAGTGTTCATATTCCCAAACAACAGTAACATAATACTTGCAGCTAACCAGGCGAAGACCCTGGCAGAGAAGAATGTAGTAGTGGTTCCGACAAAGACTATTCCCCAGGGAATATCGGCACTTATGGCTCTGGACTATGAAAAAAGCATAGAGGATAATACCAAGAAAATGCATAAGGCCATAACAGAAGTGAAGACAGGACTGCTGACCTATGCTGTAAGAAACTCAAACTATGACGGAATAAACATTGAAGAGGGCAATATTCTTGGTATGGTAGAGGGTAAGATAAAAGGAGTCGGAAAGGACATCCTGGAAGTAAGCCGCAAGGTGTTTGAAGAAATGATCGACGAGGATTCATCGCTAATATCTATATACTACGGAAAAGATGTGACGGAAGAAGAGGCTCAGGAGCTTGCAGAAGAAATCGGTGAGCTTTATAACGACTGTGAAATAGAGCTTCATTTCGGAGGACAGCCTTTATACTACTACATACTCTCAGTAGAGTAGGTATATTGAGGTGTACAAATGAGTTATTTGGATATTCCGATACTAAGTATAAAAGGGATAGGACCGGCTAAGGCCAAGCTTTTCAAAAAGCTTGGCCTGAACACTATAGAGGATTTGCTTGAATACTATCCGAGAGGCTACAAGGACAAAAGTGTAACTACAACAATAAAGGATATAAAGCCGGATCAGAATTATACCGTAAGAGTGCGTGTAGCCGGGAAAGCGCAGGAGAACAGAACGAGGAACAGACTTTTGATAACAAAACTGTCTGTGTTTGATGATACTGGAAAGCTGAATGTGGTTTGGTTTAACAATAGATTTGTGAAAAGCACCTTCAATGAGGGTGATGAGGTCCTTATGCACGGCAAGGTGAAACGGATAGGACGGGACCTTGTCATGGAAGCCCCTGAGTATGAGAAGGCTGCCGGCGGTGACAGTGTCAATCTTATGAGAATCGCTCCATACTATTCGCTGACTGAGGGGTTGACACAGAAGGACTTTAGAAAGGCTGTATATTCAGCCTTGCAGTATCTGAATCACAAGCTTGCAGATGTATTTCCGGAAGAGCTTAGGAAAAAATACGGAATCGCTGAGATCAACTTCTGCATCAATAATATTCACTTTCCTGAATCAATGGATAAGTTGGAGCTTGCCAGAAAAAGGCTTGTTTTTGAAGAGTTCTTCATGCTGCAGTCGGGGCTGATACATATCAAAAAAATCAATAATGAAGGAAAGAAGGGTATCAGTTTCTCCAGAATAAAGGAGATAGGAGAACTCATAGAAAAGCTCCCATTTAAGCTTACTATGGCTCAAAACAGGGTATTTGAGGAGATAAGCAATGACATGGAGAGTCCTGATGTAATGAACAGGCTGCTTCAAGGGGATGTAGGTTCGGGAAAGACAGCAATAGCTGCATTGGCATTGTTCAAATGTGTACGAAGCGGATATCAGGGTATCATGATGGCCCCTACGGAGATACTGGCCCAACAGCATATGATTACACTTACACAATTATTCAGAGATACAGATATAACCATAGGCATACTTAAAGGAGCAATGACAGCAAAAGAAAAGGAAGGGGTCATGACAGGACTGAGAACCGGCGAAATAGATATAGCAGTCGGTACCCATGCCCTAATACAGGATAATGTGGGCTTCAACAAACTGGGATTGGTGATTACCGATGAGCAGCATAGATTTGGGGTCAGGCAGAGAGCTGCTTTGTCAATGAAGGGTGAAAACCCAGATATGCTGGTTATGACTGCTACTCCTATACCCAGAACTCTTTCCCTTATACTGTATGGGGATCTTGATGTCTCAATTATTGATGAAATGCCTCCGGGGAGAAAAAAGATAGATACATACTTTATAGATTCCGGAAAAAAGGACAGGCTGATGGGGTTTGTCAGGAAGCATCTGGATGAAGGACGCCAGGCATATTTCGTATGTCCCCTTGTTGAGGAGTCTGAGAAGCTTGAGCTTAACTCAGCGGTAGAATACAGTGAAGAAATAAAGGAAAAGTATTTTAGGAATTACAATGTAGGGCTGCTTCATGGGAAGATGAAAGCAGATGCAAAGAACGAAGTCATGGAAAGTTTCAGAGATAAAAAAACACAGATACTTGTATCTACTACAGTAATTGAGGTAGGGGTAAACATACCTAATGCTACAATAATGGTAATTGAAGATGCCGACAGATTCGGAATGGCACAGCTTCATCAGCTGCGGGGCAGGGTCGGAAGAGGGGAGCATCAATCCTATTGCATACTGATATCTGACACAAAGAGCGAAGTTGCAAAGGAAAGGCTTGCATATATGACCAAAACCGAAAACGGCTTTGAGGTAGCTGAGAAGGATATGGAGCTGAGAGGGAGCGGCGAGATATTAGGACAAAGGCAGCATGGACTTCCCGGCTTCAAGCTGGCAGATATATTCAGAGATGTTAAGCTTCTAAAGCTTTCGAAAGAGGCGGTGGAATATGTATACGAGAATAACAAACTGTCCGATGAAGAGTACAAGCGGATGAAAGCAATACTGGACAGCAGATTCCAAAAAATATTGGATGAGATAACCTTGAATTAATAACAACTGCATAAGTTAGCATTCCTGATATTTATTTTCCTTTGTTAACATAAATTACAGAGTTTAAAAATATATAAAGGAAGTACAATAATACTAGTAAAACAAACAGGAGGTGCTACATATGCCGAGAAATTCAAGTACAACTAATAGAACTTTAGTACCGGAAGCAAAAGCTGCTTTAAGGACTTTCAGGGATCAGATTGCAACTGAATTAGGAACAGACCTCACAGGCTACAATGGGGATAAGACATCCTGGGAGTGCGGTAAAGTAGGCGGAGAAATGGTAAGAAGAATGATTGAGCAGGCAGAAAGAAGCATGTCAGGAAGAAGATAAAACCAAGGGCGTTGACCGGCACGGTCAACGCCATTTTTGTAGGGGCGCGTATTGAACGTCCGTTTATTCTATAAAAAGCAGCCGTATTTATAAAGTTATGGGATACTTACGATCATTGCGGTTTACGCCAGATTTTCTATTCAATAAAAAATACTGGTGACAATACCTTCATTTGAATATGAAAGTAATTGACACCAGTATCGGGAGAGGAGAAATTGAAGGAAGAGCTCTATGGGGAAATTTAGTTATCAGAATATACCGGTATGGCCGGGTCTATTCTGCAGGGTGAATATGAGACAAAGTCCCAAACACACAATCAACTAACATCCCTAATATATATGTTGTTCAATTATAGTTTTTTTATTCAACTATATCTTTCGCACTAAATATTTTACATTGAATTCAAATAGTGCAATACATTTTCCTTGTTTCATATGGATTTATCATACAAGTTTATAACTTTTATGTGCAGCATAAAAGTGCTGATGGTACAAATATTTAGATAGCATCACTATACTATAAGGGGGATACATGGTAAAATGTTGATTTGGGGCATTATGAAAGCTCAAGAGAAACATACAGAAAATTTTAATATAGCAATTATGTACAGTATTCGATAAATTTTGATAAAATTGTAAATATGGTTTTATAAAATTGTAGAATTATGCTAAAATGAAAATATACGTAATTATATAACCTTAGGTGTTCTTTTTAATGGAAGCAGCGCAATGTATGACAGCTATTTTGCAGCATTTATAAAGGCAGCAGGCTGCGTTGAGCTTATGAATAATATTATTGCTCAGACAGATATTATTAGATACAGCATTGAGTAAGTGCATGATACTATATGTAATATAGCAGGAAAAATACTTATTGATAAAGAATATATTTCTATAGTTCAATCACTGTATCACAAATCTACAATGATATTTGATAATGGTAGCAAAGCACAGGTAGTTGACAGGCATCTAAACTCCTGATTAATCAAATATCCTGTTAATATTAGGAGGGTAATCTTTGCGTGTTATAGCAGGAGAATTCAGAGGCAGACGACTTGACCGGATCGAAGGCACGGACATAAGACCTACCTCAGACAAGGTTAAGGAAGCTCTTTTTAGTATATTGGGAAATGCTGTAATAGACTGCAGTTTTTTAGATTTGTTTGGCGGCTCAGGAGGCATAGGGATAGAGGCGTTGAGCAGGGGAGCAAAGCATGTGGTGTTCATCGATGCAGATATTAGGAGTATCAAGGTACTGAAGGGCAATCTAAGAAATTTAAATATAACAGATAAGGCGGAGGTCTTTCATACTGATTATTCCACGGCAATAAGCAAGCTGTACAAGTATGGCAAACTTTTTGACATAATATTCATTGATCCTCCTTATGGTAAGGGGTTTGACAAAGCTGCGCTGGAAGAGATCTATAAGAATCCGATACTTAAAGAATCAGGTTTAGTTATTGTTGAGCATGATCACAAGGATGATATGCCTCAAAGTGTGGGCAGCATATGCAAGTACCGCACAAAACACTATGGGAATACATTATTATCTTTTTATGGTATGAATGAAGAGACGCAGCATAAGGAGGAATAACTTTGAAGATAGCAATCTGCCCGGGGAGCTTTGATCCAGCGACCAATGGACATATAGATATAATAGAAAGATCGGCAAAGCTTTTTGATAAGGTAATAGTTGCAGTGCTGAACAATCCCAATAAGCAGCCGCTTTTCTCAGTTGAGGAGAGAGTGGATATTTTGAGAAAAACCTGCGGTTCCATAGAGAATGTGGAGATAGACAGTTTCTCAGGACTCCTGACGGAATATGCAAAAAGTAGGAACGCAAATGCAATTGTAAAGGGATTGAGGGCTGTTTCGGATTTTGAGTATGAACTGCAGATGGCTCTTATGAATAAGAAATTAAATCCGGAGGTAGAGACGGTATTTATGATGACCAGCAGCAAGTATTCATACCTGAGCTCCAGCTTGGTAAAAGAAGTGGCGCGGCTGGGAGGCTGCATAAGAGGACTGGTTCCGGAAGTCATTGAAAGTGAAATACACAAAAGATTCAGATAGGCCTCCGGGCAAAGAACGATGTAAAGTTAAGGCAAATACTTCAACGTATGGAAATAAGGGATTATTGATGAATTAAACTAGGAGGTGTTGGTATTATGGAGGTTATGTTACTGCTTGATGCCCTTGAGGATATTTTGGATAAGGCTCCGAATCTGCCGTTATCCAGTAAATCAGTGATAAATAAGGAAGAGCTGCAGGAAATAATAAAAGACATCAGGATAAAGCTGCCTGATGAAATAAAGCAGGCTCAATGGATTAAGGAAGAGCGACAGAAGATTCTCATTGAAGCAAAAAAAGAGGCTGAAGCCCTTAGAAGAGAATCAGAAGAAAAGATGCAGAGAATAAAGGAAGAAAGGCAAAGGGTACTGGCTGAAGCTGAAAAAGAAGCAGAAATCCTTAAAAAGGAAGCTGATAAGAAAATACAGGATCTTATCAATGAAAGCGATATAGTCAAAAAGGCAAATGAGCAGGCTAAAGAGATAATCATAGCTGCACAGATCGATGCAAAGAAAATAAGGCTTGGTTCCAAGGCTTATGCAGATGAGCTTTTGGGAGAGCTTGAAAAGCATGCTGCAAATGTAATTGAAACAATAAGGAATAATCGGGATGAGCTTAAGAATTTCAAGAGCTAAGCTTATGCATATATTGATATTTCAAGATTTAAAAGGCTTTATAGGTATAAGCCTTTTATTTTTTAGTAATGTGACTGATAGGATAAAAGTCAGCATCAGCAGCATGTATATGGAAGAATTCATGAAGATGCTTCCCCAATTGTGATTGGCAGCAATACTCCATAAATATGTCCCTTGAGGATTGTATGCATTCAATGTTTGAAGATCATAAAAACGAAGAATTATAAAATATGAAAAAATGGAAGCTGTAATTCCTTGAAGAAGCTTGAAAACAAAGTATATTCCGAACTTCAGATCTGTTTCTGCTATGATGCTCATAACCTGTGCATTTACCGAAAGTCCTCCGAAACCTATCATAAAGCTCACCATAACCGTTTTATACAGCAACGGTATGTTTAGTGCAGCACACTCCTTAGCTCCGTTGGTTACCTCTAAGAAACCTATGAGAAAACTGGAGACTATTTCGGGAGTAACTGCAGCCGAAGGGATGATCCTTGAGATAAATAATGAAAGCATCGGCAGGAGGCCTGATATCTTCAGCATCCTGCTTATTACTGAAAAGAGAATGATGAAACCTCCTATCATTAGTATCAGGTTGACACCTTTCTTAACTGCATCTCCCAACAGCATTCCTATAGGACGGCCATCCTTTCGTCTATAATCCAGCATATCTGCAATAGGATTGGAAAGAGAAAAGTGCTTATCTGAGGAATTATCCCTTTTGTAGAATCTCATGAGAAAGCCTACTGCAATAGCTGAGAGATAATGGGACAGTGCAAGGAAGAATCCGATTGCCGGACTGTTCATTATACCGGTAGCAACAGCACCTATTATGAATAATGGTCCGGAGGTGCTGCATAAGCTTAGCAGTCTCTGCCCCTCAATGGCATTGCAAAGCATTTCCTGTCGGAACTGTGCTATGATCTTTGCCCCCACCGGATATCCTGAGGACATGCTCATAAAGAAGCCGAAGGAGCCTTCTCCGGGAACATTGAACACTGGGCTCATAAGAGGTCTGAAAGCTGAACCGAAGAAGCTTACAATTCCCATGCCGATCAGTATCTCTACACAGATGAAAAAAGGCAGAAGCGCAGGGCATACAACATTGAACCAGAGCTTTAGCCCATCCAGTGCTGAATGGAATGCTTCTACGGGATATATTACTATGCAAGCTACAAGCAGACATGCGATAATTGAGAATATTATTGTGGAGATGTTATTTTTGATCATGATATACCTCTAAAAATAAATATTATGCTCTGTATATTTATATTTAGGGTAGTATGGGAATATGAGCAAACAACCTTATCCGTTTCTGGCTAACCTCTATGATAATAAGGAGATGTCAAATAATCCTCCATACCCTTCTTGTGGGAATGAGTTCTGTAAGCAAGGTTATAGATATTGGTGGCAGCTATGTCATAGGCGAACATCTTCTTGATATGCACATTCGGATGGTCAAAATCAGCTACTTTTGAGATTACGGGGAATGCAGAACGTTTTTTTACTTCTTTTATCAACTTAGTTCCATTTTCATTAAAGGCCAATATCCTTATAAAAGCAGGACAGTTCAGATTCTTGAATATTGCAACGTCGCTTTTTTTTATATCAAGCAGCAGATGACAAAGCAACCTCTGTATGTAAGTCCGGGTATATCTTTTTGTCTTGACTGCTTCAATCAGTTCTTCACAGTCGGAAGAGGTATGGGAGCATTTCTTCAATCTGTTTTCGATGCCTTCTCTGACATTCAGGTATTTGGTTAGCTCTGCTTCTTCAGTCAATCTGAGTCTATAAAGCAGTATATCGGAGAAATCATTAAGGTACAAAGGATGTCTTCCTTCATGTATCAAGTCCTCGATAATTGGTAAAACATTTTCGGGCACTGATCTTCTTACAGCCTCTGAAATACCGCTATTTTTGATCTCAGCTCTTACTGCTGTTGCACTTGCTATGCTTCCGGTGATACATTTATCATTATATCCGCTTGCAATGCGTTTCACAGCAATAGGTTCTATTTTGCTCTTCAATGATATAAGTGCTTTTATATACTCAATTCCCAGCACATTATTCGGGTTCTTTAGAATATCATCATTAATGGATTGCTGCTCTTTACCCAAATAAGTGGAAAGTGCTCTTGATATGGCATTGGGATAAGAAGCGCCTTCATCAAGGTATTCTCTGAGAAGCCTCTTGAAAGCTTCTGGTTCTTGATGTAGTAATTCGGCAAGCTGATTAAGGGTGTCGGTATCTCCCAGCTCACTGCCGAAACAAAGATGGTCGACTATATCCATTCCATTCAATATCTTTACCGCACCAAGGGCGAATATTTCAGCAGGTTGGCAGGCAAATACCACAGGAAGCTCAACTACGAGATCCGCCCCATTCATAACAGCCATTTTTGCACGAGACCATTTGTCGAATATTGAGGGTTCTCCTCTCTGAACAAAATTCCCGCTCATGATGCATATGCAAAAATCCGCACCACAGGCTTCTTTTGCGGCCTGGATGTGGTACTTGTGTCCATTATGAAAAGGATTGTATTCAGAAACTATACCGACAGTCTTCATTAATAACACCTCATGACTTAATAATTCTTCGGAGACCTGCTTAAAGCCTCGAAACCCCGAAACCCCGCAGCCTCGTACCCTCATCCTATTTTACCATAATTTCACTTGGTTTAATAATTATTAATAAGATTGATGGGGGAATACTATCTTTGTTATTTATTTTACAAAAAAAGCAGGAAAAATACTATTTGTATAGAAAACATAACTGTCTATATAATATTTCGGGGAGGTACATATTTAATGAAAATTCTTGTTATTAACTGCGGCAGTTCGTCATTAAAGTATCAGCTTATTGATATGCAGAATGAAGAAGTGATCGCAAAAGGTCTTGCTGAGAGGATAGGTATCGAAGGTTCGGTTCTTAAGCACCAGCCTAAGGGGTCAGACAAAATAACAATTGAAAGGTCAATGCCTACACATAAGGAAGCTTTACAGACATTGGTGGATGCACTTACTGACAGCAGTTACGGCGTAATAAAGGATATGAGCGAGATATCTGCCGTAGGACACAGAGTGGTTCATGCCGGAGAAAAATTCGCATACTCAGTAATGCTGAATGATGATGTGATGAATGCACTTAAGGAATGCATCGAAATAGCTCCTTTACATAATCCTCCGAATATCATGGGTATAGAAGCATGCAGACAGATCATGCCGGATGTTCCTATGGTAGGAGTATTTGATACTGCTTTCCACCAGACTATGCCTAAGGAAGCATATATCTATGCCATTCCTTATGAGTTTTATGAGAAATATAAAATCAGAAGATACGGTTTCCACGGAACATCACACAAATATGTTTCTGAAAGAGCCGCTGAGATGTTAGGGAAGCCTGTTGATCAGCTTAAAATAATAACCTGCCATCTTGGAAACGGTGCCAGCATAGCAGCAGTAAAGCATGGCAAGTCTGTAGAAACCAGCATGGGATTTACCCCTCTTGAAGGCCTGGCTATGGGAACCAGATCAGGAGATATAGATCCTGCCATAGTTAAATATATTTCAGACAAGGAAAACGTAAGTGTTGCTGAAGTCGACCAGATACTAAACAAAAAATCCGGTGTTCTTGGAATTTCTGGTGTGAGCAGCGACTTCAGAGATATAGAGGAAGCAGCTGAAAAGGGCAATGAAAGGGCAAAGCTTGCACTGGATGTGTTCGTCCATAAGGTGAAGAAGTACATAGGTGCATATACTGCTGTTATGAATGGTGTGGATGCAATAGTATTTACAGCAGGCCTTGGTGAGAATTCAGCTGAAACGAGAAGTGCGATATGTAAGGATATGTGTTTCCTGGGAATAGAAATAGACGAGGAAAAGAACAACGTAAGAGGCAAAGAGACAGATATATCGAAGGCAGGCTCCAAGGTAAAGGTTCTTCTTATACCTACAAATGAAGAGCTTATGATTGCAAGGGATACAAAGAAGCTTACAACCAAATAAATATACGGTCAAAAAGCAGGGCAACCTGCTTTTTTCTTTTCTATTTCCTATTTACAAGCATATATTTTAATAAGCCGAAATTTTCAAAATATCATATATCGCGAAAAACTGCCGTTATAAAGTGATAGGAGTGCATCATGATCTATAATCAGGAAAACCTTCCTACAGCTTGGTCTAAATGTATATTTTATTGACCACATTATTTATTGTCAGATTTGTCAGAAAAAATTTTATATTCAGGAAGGATTTTTAGAAAAGATGCCGTATATTTATTAATAAATTAATATTCAAATTGAGAACGCTTGTAACAGGGAGTTTCTGTTGCAAAGATTTTAAGTTGTCAGTTTGCTGCGTCATTTATCTAGATGTCTACACCATAGACATTAAAGGCAGGGTGCATTACACCCCCGAGCCTAACAACGTAAATGATATCCGGCAGAAAGGCTTGTCCTTTTTGCTTTTTTATTTTCATAGTAAAATTTCATGGGAGGTGCGGTGCTTGCTCAGGTATATTTTAAAAAGGTTCTTTGTTTCGTTAGTAACAATTTGGATACTGATTACCATTGTCTTTTTTCTTGTGAGAACTCTTCCCGGAGACCCTTTCACGTCTGACAAGACAACCCCGCAGATAAGGGACAATATGATGAGATACTACGGATTGGATAAACCACTCCCCGTTCAGTATGCCAAGTACATATCAAATCTGCTTAAGGGAGATATGGGATATTCTCTTAAATATAAGAACAGAACTGTAAATCAAATAATAGGCAATGCATTTCCCAGTTCCGGTGAACTGGGCATAAGGGCACTACTATTCGCAATACCTTTCGGAATTCTACTTGGGATAATTGCTGCTCTTAATCATAATAAGGGCTGGGATTATGGGAGTATGGTAATTGCTGTACTTGGCGTATCAGTGCCAAGCTTTATAATCGGAGGTCTTTTGCAGTATGTTTTTGCTGTGAAGCTCAAACTTCTTCCGGTTGCTCAATGGAAGGGCTTCGAGTATACCATTCTGCCTTCCATAGCATTGGGATTAAATACCCTGGCAGTTGTTGCACGTCTTATGAGGGCAAGTATGTTGGAGGTCACAGGACAGGACTATATAATGACTGCTGAAGCAAAAGGGCTTCCTATATATAAAGTCGTATGGAAGCACCAGATAAGGAATGCAATACTGCCTGTTGTAACTGTACTGGGTCCTATTGTTGCTGCTTTACTCACAGGAACCTTTGTCATAGAAAAGATATTTGCCATTCCCGGTCTTGGACACCATTATGTATTGGGGATACAGAATCTGGATTATACTCTGGTTCTGGGTTTGACTATTTTCTATGGTGCTTTCGTAATAATAATGAATTTTATTGTTGACGTAATATATGGATTTGTAGATCCCAGGATAAGAGTCACAAAATAGGGGGGGGTAACGACGTGATAGAGATAAACAAGGAATTGTTCACTCATATTGGCATCAATGAGGAATACAGCGAGGCCATAAACAGACCAAGTATGACTTATTGGAAGGATGCAGGCCGAAGACTGAAGAAGAATAAGGTAGCCATGGCAGGGATATTCATACTTATACTATTCTCACTTATGGCTGTTTTTGGGCCTTACATGGTTGAATTCACATATAACTCTAATAATTATGATATCATACATCAGCCTCCCAATAAAGTGCATTGGTTCGGCACCGACGCTCTTGGGAGAGACCTTTGGGCAAGGGTATGGATGGGAGCTAGGGTGTCCCTTTTCATAGGACTTGTTGCCGCAGTTATTGAGACGATCATAGGAGTTGTAATAGGCGGATTGTCAGGCTATGTCGGAGGAAAATTCGACCTTTATATGATGAGGTTCATAGACATCATGATTGCAATTCCGGAGTTAATATTCATCATATTGATAATGGTAATTGTCGGATCAGGAGTTCTTCCAATAATAATAGCATTTGCCATAACCGGATGGCTGAGGATGGCACGGTTGGTAAGAGGACAGATATTACAGCTTAAGGAGCAGGAATTCGTACTTGCTGCAAGAACTTTAGGCGCGGACACTAAACGTCTGGTTTTTAGACATCTTATTCCCAATACTCTCGGAGTGATAATCGTTACTTTGACTATGGCAGTTCCCGGAGCCATATTCTATGAAGCATTTTTAAGCTTTATAGGAATTGGCTTAAGGCCTCCGCTTTCAAGCTGGGGACAACTGGCAAACTCCGGCGCACAGGTATTTGAGCAATACCCTTTTGAGCTTCTTATACCGGCAGTTTTCATCAGTCTTACAATGCTTTCTCTTAACCTTCTCGGTGACGGCTTAAGGGATGCTTTGGATCCAAGGCTTAGGAAGTAGGGGGTGCAGATGATGGAAAGGGAGAAGATTCTGGAAATAAAGGATCTGCATGTATCCTTTGATACATACGCAGGAGAAGTGCAGGCGGTAAGAGGTGTGACCTTCGACTTATATAAGGCAGAGGCCATCGCAATAGTCGGAGAGTCAGGCTGCGGAAAGTCTGTTACTGCAAAATCAATTATGAAGCTGATTCCGATGCCGCCGGGAAGAATAAAAAAAGGAAACATAGTTTTTAACGGACGGGATATAACAGGCTTTTCCAGAAAACAGATGGAAGCCATAAGAGGCTCCGAAATGGGGATGATATTCCAAGATCCTATGACCTCACTGTCGCCGACAATGCTTGTTGGAAAGCAGATAGCAGAAGTGCTTATGCAGCATCAGAAAATACCAAAAAAGAAAGCAATGGAAAAATCCATAGAGATGCTCAAGATGGTTGGTATACCAAATCCAGAAAGCAGAGCAAAGCAATATCCTCATGAGTTCAGCGGAGGAATGAGACAGAGAGCTATGATTGCAATAGCCCTTGCTTGCAGTCCCAAACTTCTTATAGCTGACGAGCCCACCACAGCGCTGGATGTGACCATACAGGCGCAGATACTGGAGCTGATGAAAGAGCTTAAGAGGAAGATAGATACCTCTATAATCCTGATAACTCATGATTTGGGTGTGGTTGCAGGTATGGCAGAAAGGGTTATGGTTATGTATGCCGGCAAGATTGTAGAATCAGGATACATAAAGGATATATTCTATGATCCTAAGCATCCGTATACTTGGGGATTGTTGAAGTCAGTTCCGAGACTTGATGCAGAAAACAAGGAAGAGCTGCTGCCTATTATAGGGACACCTCCGGATCTTTTCTCGCCTCCAAATGGATGCGCCTTTGCTGCCAGATGTAAATATTCAATGAAGATATGTTATACTATGCAGCCTGAAATGACTGAGGCAGGTCCAGGGCATAAAGCCGCCTGCTGGCTGCTGCATTCTGACTCTCCCAGGGTAGAAAGGCCTGAAGGAATAGGGAGGAGCTGCTGCAATGAGTGATAGAAAAAAGCTTGTACAAGTGAAGAATCTGAAAAAATACTTTAATGTGGGGCCAAATCTTGTACTGAAAGCCGTAGATGATATAACTTTTGACATATATGAGGGTGAGACTCTTGGATTGGTTGGCGAATCAGGCTGTGGGAAGTCTACTACAGGAAGAACCATGATAAGGCTCTATGATGCAACAGGCGGAGAAATGCTGTTTGACGGCAGGAATGTTCATAAGATGTCCACAACAGAACAGAAGGAGTACACCAAACAGACACAGATGATATTTCAGGATCCATACGCATCATTGAATCCTAGAATGACTGTAGGGGATATAATAGGTGAAGGCATTGACATACACAGAATAATGTCAGGCAAGGACAGAATGGGCAGAATATATGAGCTTCTGCAAACTGTAGGCTTGAACAGGGAGCATGCTAACAGGTTCCCCCATGAGTTCAGCGGTGGGCAGCGACAGAGGATAGGAATAGCGAGAGCTCTTGCTATAGAGCCAAGGTTCATCATATGCGACGAGCCAATATCTGCTCTGGATGTTTCAATTCAGGCACAGGTTGTGAACCTGCTGATCAAGCTGCAGAAAGAAATGAAGCTTACATATATGTTCATAGCTCATGACCTTAGTATGGTCAAACACATATCCGACAGGGTAGCGGTGATGTATCTTGGAACTATGGTTGAACTGGCTTCAAGTGCGGAGCTGTATCAAAAGCCGATACATCCTTATACACAGGCACTTTTGGCGGCTATACCCATACCGGATCCGGAAATCGAGCAGAACAGGCAAAGAAAGCTGTTGGAGGGTGATGTACCAAGCCCTATTAATCCTCCGTCAGGATGCAGATTCAAAGGAAGATGCGGTTATGCAAAGGAGATTTGCGGGTGTGAGATGCCTTCCTTAAGGGAAGTTGCGCCCAATCATTATGTAGCCTGCCATATAGCCTAGCTCAACAGAAGGAATGCAATTAAAGCTCTACCGGTTTGCCGCTTTTGTAGTCTATAAATTTCTTTTGTGCATCCTTGAAGGCTACAAGTATTGCTTTTTGAGAGGAACCGAGATAACGCTTTGTAATATGGTTCTTGATGGTATCATAATCTGTGGTTATATTTTCACCTATAAGGATATCCTTAAGGATGTTGTTTGTCAGGGAGATAATAGCGTTGCACTCCACATCGATTATTTTACCGGCCTTTGCATCAACAATGAAGCCGATGAAAAACTGCCCGTATACTTGGGTTATGGGATTATTCATCTGGGATTTGGAATTCCCTATTATATATAATGAATTTTCCGGGTAAATCATACTTATCCTCCTCAATGAATAAAATAAAGCATCAACATAAAAGTATCATAAAAACTATACATGTACAAATAAAAATATTGAAGTGTTATAAAGGATTTTTAAGGCATTCGGCGTATATATACAGTAAATGAGAATATTAAAAATACTCTCATGGCAGAGATTGTGTTCTGTCATGATCAGATGCATTTTATGCTGCGTCATTTATTCATGGAAGAAAAGGGTCACTCCGGATTCTTCCTTACACGTAAATGAAATCCGGCAGAAAGGGATACCTTTCTGCTTTTTTAATTTTTCTGAATAGGTTAGGAGGAATAGAATGAAAATAACGCATATTGAAACAATGCCCCTTGTTACTCCTCTAAAGAAGCCTTTTAAAACCGCATTAAGACAAACAAGCATATCGGAGAGCCTGATTGTCAAAGTTCATTGTGACGATGGACAAGTGGGATACGGAAGTGCTCCTCCCACTGCGGCAATAACCGGTGATACTATGGATTCAATAAAAGGCGCTATTGAAAACTTCATTGGACCGGCAATAGCAGGTATGGATATTGAGGAGCTGGACCCGCTTATGAACAGGCTTCACTGTTCCATATGCAGGAATACAAGTGCAAAGGCCGCAGTTGATATGGCAATATACGACCTTTACGGGAAGAAATTCAAAATACCTTTATTTAAGCTCTTTGGAGGTGCAAGGAAAGAAATAGAGTCTGATATAACAGTAAGCGTCAATTCACCGGAGGAAATGGCTGAGGATGCAGAAGAATACAAGAATATGGGCTATACCACCTTAAAGACAAAGGTAGGCTTGGACAGTGAACTGGATATCATACGAATAAAGAGAATCAGAGAAGCGGTCGGCAATGATATGAAACTCCGTATAGATGCCAATCAAGGCTGGCGGGTAAAGGAAGCTGTAAAGACCATAAGAAGGCTTGAGGATATGGGTATGAATAT
>JAWLHF010000055.1:0-21236 GCA_041690515.1 Clostridiaceae bacterium
TAATCGAATAGGCAAAGCCTATTCGCAGGACGAGGCTGTGGGGAATAGGTAACACCGAACAGACGGAAGCTGCACGGAATTGCAGGGCAAATATTATATGTATTTGCCGTGTATTCAGTGGATTTCGCTCCTGACCGTAGGGGCGGCCACCGGCCGTCCGAAAAGGCTTCAAAGGCGTACTCAAAGCCCGAAGCACGTGGCACGCAGCCCGAGGCAATACCTCAGAGCACAGTTCCAGAGATAAATTTGCAGTCACTAAGGACTAGGATGAATATTCCTAGTCCTTTAGGGCTGTTTATGAAAAAAAATTTTACAAAAGGCTTCAAAACTATTGTATTTTGTCCTAAAATGTTATAAAATATATAAGGTTGCGAAACTTAGCATGCGATGAAGTAAGAGGTTGCAGATTAAACCTTGAGAGAGGCGTATTCTGGAAGGCTACGCGGCTAGCTGCATAGCCGGCGAATTCTTACTGAGTATTGTCCGTTTCTTGAATTCGGGCGACTCTACTGATTATACCGCTGTCCAGGGGAATTGTTGTGTCACGGCTGTAAGCCGGGCACAAATAAAAAAATAGAACACACCCGGGTGAGTGTATAACAGTATGCGGTTGCACGTAAGCAAATTAAAGCGTGCGATGAAAAGGAGGGAATAGAAAATGGCAAAACAAAAAATTAGAATCAGGTTGAAGGCATATGATCACATACTGATCGATCAGTCCGCAGAAAAAATAGTTGATACTGCAAAGAGGACAGGGGCAAAGGTGTCAGGTCCGGTGCCGCTGCCGACTGAAAAGGAGATAGTAACAATACTTCGTGCAGTGCACAAGTATAAAGACTCCAGAGAGCAGTTTGAAATGAGAACTCACAAGAGATTAATCGACATATTGAACCCAACGCCAAAAACCGTTGACTCACTTATGAGACTGGATCTGCCGGCTGGTGTTGACATCGAAATAAAATTATAGAATCAGGCACGAGGCAAAATAAATTTAGTATGACCGCCAAGCGGTCCGCTGTAAATTTCGGAGGTGTAAAGAAATGAAAAAAGCAATACTGGGTTTAAAGGTTGGAATGACTCAGATATTTGATAAAGCAGGGAAAGCGATTCCTGTAACAGTAATAGCTGCAAACCCTAACATAGTAGTTCAGAAAAAGACAGTTGAGAACGAAGGTTATTCGGCTATACAGGTAGGTTTTGATGATAAAGCTGAGAAAAAGGTGACGAAACCTGTAAAAGGACATTTTGCGAAAGCAAAGGTTGCAACAAAGAGATACCTTAGGGAATTCAGACTTGAAGATGCAGCATCCTATGAAGTTGGCCAGGAGATAAAGGTTGATACCTTTAACGAAGGCGAAAGAGTGGATGTAAGCGGTGTATCAAAGGGTAAGGGATTCGCAGGTACAATAAAGAGACATAACTTCCACAGAGGGCCTATGAGACACGGTTCAAAGTATCATAGAGGTGTAGGTTCAATGGGCGCTTCGTCAGATCCGTCAAGAACGATTCCTGGCAAGAAGCTTCCTGGACATATGGGTGCTGAGAATACAACAGTTCAGAACCTCGAGGTAGTAAAAGTTGATCCGGAAAAGAACGTAATCCTCGTAAAGGGTGCAGTTCCTGGAATAAGAGGTTCACTGGTAATGATAAAAGACACAGTGAAGGCTCAATAAAACGTTCGGGGTAGAAAGGAGGATGTAAAATGCCTAACGTAGCACTTTACAATACAAGTGGCAAACAGGTTGGAGAAATCGAATTAAATGAAAATATATTCGGTGCAAATGTAAATGTTGAAGCAATGCACCAGGTAGTTAAGATGTATCTGGCAAACCAGAGGCAGGGAACTCAGTCAGCCCTCACAAGAGCTGAGGTAAGAGGCGGAGGAATAAAGCCTTGGAGACAGAAAGGCACAGGCAGGGCAAGACACGGAAGCATCAGATCACCTCAATGGACACATGGTGGTATAGTATTTGCTCCTAAGCCAAGATCATACAGATACTCAGTGCCAAAGAAGATAAAGAGGATAGCAATGAAATCAGCGCTCAGTTCAAAGGCCAACGACAACAGCATAGTTGTACTGGAAGAGTTGAACTTCAGTGAGCCAAAGACAAAACAGGTTGTAAGCCTGCTTGAAAATCTCAAGGTTGATTCAAAAACACTTATCGTTCTGGCTGACAATGATGAGAACGTTGTAAAATCAGCAAGGAACATAAAGGGTGTAAAGACAGCTCATGTGAACACATTAAATGTATATGACATTCTAAACCATGACAAGTTCATAATAACGAAGGATGCTGTTAAAAAAGTCGAGGAGGTGTATGCATAATGAACGCTTATGATATAGTAAGAAGACCGGTTATAACAGAAAAGGCAATGAGCGAGATGGCAGACAAGAAATACACCTTCATAGTCGATGTCAATGCAAATAAGACCCAGATCAAAGATGCCGTTGAAGAGATATTCAAGGTAAAGGTTGATAGGGTCAACACAGTCAGAGTGATGGGCAAGATGAAGAGAATGGGAAAATATGAAGGAAGAAGACCCAGCTATAAGAAGGCAATAGTAAAGCTCACAGCAGATAGCAAGGGCATCGAATTCTTCGAAGGACTGTAAAAGGAGGAGAAAAAATGGCAATAAAAAAATATAATCCGACTTCTCCAGCTAGACGTAATATGACGGTTTCAACCTTTGAAGAAATCACAAAAACAGAACCGGAGAAATCCCTGGTTGAAATATTGAAGAGTAAAGCTGGAAGAAACAATTACGGTAAGATAACAGTTAGACATCAAGGGGGCGGACACAAGAGAAAATATAGAATAATTGATTTCAAAAGAGATAAAGTTGATGTACCTGCAACAGTTACATCAATCGAATACGATCCTAACAGATCAGCCAATATAGCATTACTTAACTATGCTGACGGCGAAAAAAGGTATATCATAGCACCAAATGGTTTGGGCGTGGGCGATACAGTTATATCTTCAGAAAATGCGGATATAAAAGTAGGTAACACATTACCGCTCAGAAGTATTCCTGTAGGTACAGTAATCCATAACATAGAGCTTAAGGCAGGCAAGGGAGCACAGCTGGTAAGAGCAGCAGGAAACTCCGCTCAGCTGATGGCTAAAGAAGGAGATTATGCACAGGTAAGACTTCCATCCGGAGAAGTAAGAATGATCAGAGTTGAGTGCAAAGCCACAATTGGCCAGGTAGGAAACCTTGATCATGAAAACATAAACTTAGGCAGCGCCGGAAGAAAGAGACATATGGGCATAAGGCCAACGGTCAGAGGTTCGGTCATGAATCCTGTAGACCATCCGCACGGTGGTGGTGAAGGAAGATCACCGATAGGAAGACCGGGACCTGTTACTCCTTGGGGTAAGCCAACTCTGGGATACAAGACCAGAAACAGCAAGAAAGCTTCAACTAAGTTCATTGTTAAGAGAAGAAATACGAAATAAAACTTTAAAAAGTTTTCTGGCACGAGGCACGTGGCGCGTGGCACGAGGCGAGTCCGGGATGCTCAAAGTAGTATCATGACTTACTTGGTATCGCAGGCCGCAGAATTACTTGTGGACAGTTTATGAAAGGAGGCAAATCAATGAGCCGCTCAACAAAAAAAGGACCTTTTGTAGATGAGAAGTTATTGGCAAAAATTATAGATATGAACAAGACAAATAAGAAGGTTGTGCTCAAGACCTGGTCAAGGAGTTCAACAATTTTCCCTGACATGGTAGGTCACACCATTGCAGTATATGACGGCAGGAAGCACGTTCCTGTGTACGTTACAGAGGACATGGTTGGTCACAAGCTGGGTGAATTTGCTCCCACCAGAACATTCAGAGGTCACGGACATCACACCGAAAGGTCTACATCTCTGAAATAGGAAGCAATTAAGTCAAGCAGAACCATGATAATATGGAAGGAGGTATTTCCTGTGGAAGCAAAAGCTATAGTTAAATACGTTAGAATTTCTTCAAGAAAGGTTAACATAGTCTTAGATTTAATCAGAGGTAAGAAGGTCGGAGATGCTGTTGCAGTATTGAAGCATACACCTAAATCCGCATCGGTGGTATTGGAGAAGCTTTTAAAATCTGCAGTAGCCAATGCTGAAAACAACTTCGGCATGAACGTTGATAAATTATATATCTCAGAGGCTTATGCCACTCAGGGACCTACGCTTAAGAGATTTATGGCCAGAGCGCAGGGTAGAGGCGTAAGAATACTCAAGAGAACAAGCCATATAACATTGGCGGTCAAGGAAAAAGAGTGAAGAAGGAGGGATTTTAGTGGGCCAAAAGGTTAATCCACACGGACTAAGAGTTGGTATCATCAAGGATTGGGATACAAAATGGTATGCAGATGATAAGAGCTTTGCAGATTTTCTTGTAGAAGATAATAAGATAAGAGAATTCTTGAAATCCAAGCTTTTTTCATCCGGAGTTTCAAGAATTGAGATAGAAAGAACCGCTGGAAAGATAAAGATAAACATACATGTTGCAAAACCGGGTATGGTAATAGGAAAAGGCGGAGCTGGAATAGAAGAACTAAAGAAGAACCTTGAAACACTTACAAATAACAAGGGTGTTTCAATAAATATCACAGAAATAAAGGTACCGGAAATGGATGCTCAGCTTGTAGCTGAAAACATAGCTGCACAGCTTGAGAAGAGAATATCATTCAGAAGAGCAATGAAGCAGTCAATGCAGAGAACAATGAGATCCGGCGCAAAAGGTATCAAGACCATGTGTGCAGGCCGTCTCGGCGGAGCAGAAATTGCAAGAAGCGAATGGTATCGTGAAGGAACAATTCCTCTACAGACTTTGAGAGCTAATATAGATTATGGATTCGCAGAAGCACATACGACCTATGGAAGAATAGGCGTAAAGGTCTGGATATATAAAGGGGAGGTTCTTCCACAAGCCAAATCTCGCAAGGACGAGCAGGCTAAGCTGAATGCAGCAGCTGCGGAAGGAGGAGAAGCATAATGTTAATGCCAAAAAGAGTTAAGCACCGTAAACAGATGAGAGGCAACATGAGAGGCAAGGCAACAAGAGGCAATGTTATCTCATACGGTGAATTCGGACTTCAGGCTATGGAACCAGGTTGGATCACAAGCAACCAGATTGAGGCAGCCAGACAGGCAATGACAAGATATACAAAAAGAGGCGGTAAGATCTGGATAAAGATATTCCCGGATAAGCCGGTAACTCAGAAACCTGCTGAGACTCGTATGGGTTCCGGTAAAGGTGCACCTGAATACTGGGTAGCTGTTGTAAAGCCGGGCAGAGTATTATTTGAAATAGCGGGTGTTGATGAGGAAGTAGCCAGAGAGGCTCTCAGGCTTGGACTGCACAAGCTTCCTATCAGGTGTAAGTTTGTAACCCGCCAGGAAACTGAGGAAATGGTTGGTGATGCAAATGAAAGCTAACAAGGTTCGCGAAATGTCAGTAAATGAATTAGAGCAGAAGCTGGTTGAGTTAAAAGGAGAGCTTTTTAACCTTAGATTTCAGATGGCAACAGGACAGCTTGAGAATCCAGTAAGGGTAAGAGATGTGAAGAAATCTATTGCTAGAATAAAAACCATCCTTAGAGAAAAAGAACTTAAGTCAGTATAGACAAAGAGGAAGAAGGAGGTTTAGACTTTGGATAGAAATAATAGGAAGACCAGAATAGGCAAGGTCGTAAGCGACAAGATGGATAAGACAATTGTTGTTGCAATTGAAACTTTGGTCCGTCATCCGTTGTATGGCAAATCAATAAAGAGAACAACAAAATTCAAAGCACACGATGAGAATAATGAGTGCAGAATAGGCGATAGAGTTGAAATTATGGAAACAAGACCTTTAAGTAAGGATAAGAGATGGAGACTTGTTGAAATAATTGAGAAAGCTAAGTAAAAATTCCGAAAGGAGGGTTTTGAATGATTCAACAAGAAACACGTTTGAGTGTGGCAGACAACTCCGGAGCAAAAGAGCTTCTGTGCATACGTGTAATGGGTGGTTCCACGAGAAGATATGGAAACATTGGAGATATAATAGTTGCTTCTGTTAAAGACGCAACACCAGGCGGTGTTGTTAAAAAGGGAGACGTAGTCAAAGCCGTAATAGTAAGATCCGTAAAGGGTATGAGACGTCCTGACGGAAGCTATATAAGATTTGACGACAATGCAGCAGTTATCATAAAGGATGATAAGCAGCCTAAAGGAACCCGTATATTCGGGCCTGTTGCGAGAGAACTTCGTGAAAAGGATTTTATGAAAATAATTTCCCTCGCACCTGAAGTGCTTTAAGGGAGGTGTATTAAATGGCGAATGCGGAAGTTAACAAATTACATGTTAAAAAGGGAGATACAGTTGTAGTGGTCTCCGGTAAAGATAAAGGCAAGAAGGCAAAAGTGCTTATAGCTTTACCAAAGGAAGGTAAAGTGCTTGTTGAAGGTGTCAACATGAGCAAGAAGCACAAGAAACCAGGCAAAGATATGCAGCAGGGCGGTATAATACATCAGGAATCACCAATATTCAGTTCCAAGGTCATGCTTTGGTGCGACAAATGCAAGAAGGGCGTAAGATTGGGACACAGAATACTTGATGATAAATCAAAGGTTAGATACTGCAAAAGCTGCGGTGAAGTATTAGATAAATAATCTCTGAAGGGAGGTAAAAAGAAATGGCCAGACTAAAAGAGAAGTACCTGAAAGAAGTAGCTCCTGCAATGATGCAGAAGTTTCAATATAAGAGTGTTATGCAGATACCAAAACTGGAGAAGGTAGTAATTAACATGGGTTTGGGAGATACTAAGGACAATGCCAAAGGGCTTGATGCTGCAGTATCCGACCTTGGTATAATAGCAGGGCAGAAACCCGTCATTACTAAAGCGAAAAAATCAGTAGCATCCTTTAAGGTGAGACAGGGAATGTCAGTAGGTGCGAAGGTTACACTTCGCGGTGCGCAGATGTATGAGTTCGTAGACAAATTGTTGAATGTGGCTCTTCCAAGAGTAAGGGACTTTAGAGGTGTTTCCGCTAAGTCTTTTGACGGAAGAGGTAACTATTCACTTGGTATAAAGGAACAGCTCATATTTCCTGAGATAGAATATGATAAAGTTGATAAAATCAGAGGTATGGATATTATATTCGTAACCACAGCCGAGACTGACGAGGAAGCAAGAGAACTCTTGAGGCTCCTCGGAATGCCTTATGCAAGCTAACACAGAAACTTTGCGAAGGAGGTAAAATAGTGGCTAAGAAATCAATGGTATTAAAGCAGCAGAAAACACCAAAGTACAAGACTAGAGCCTATTCCAGATGCAAAATATGCGGAAGACCCCATGCTTACCTTAGAAAGTTCGGTATCTGCCGTATATGCTTCAGAGAATTAGCTTATAAGGGACAAATACCAGGTGTTAAGAAAGCTAGTTGGTAAGAAGATATAGGATGTCTTATAAGACATTGAACGAATAAATTTTTCGGACTATAGCCGAAAGTGCTCAGAACGAATGGACTGCTTGCTTAAAGAGTCCATGAATTACGGTATAAGGGAGGTTAAGATTAATGGTTACAACTGATCCAATTGCTGATATGCTAACCAGAATCAGGAATGCCAATACAGTGAAACACGATACTGTGGATATACCTGCTTCCAATGTGAAGAAGGCTATTGCGCAGATCCTGCTTGATGAAGGATATATAAAGGGTTATGAGATAATCGAAGACGGAAGCATAAGTGTGATCAAAATAGGCCTGAAATATGGATCAAACAAGCAGAAGGTAATAACAGGCTTAAAGAGAATAAGCAAACCGGGACTTAGAGTATATGCTAAGAACGAGGATATACCAAAGGTACTTGGAGGACTAGGCATAGCAATCATCTCAACATCCAAGGGAATCATGACTGACAAGAATGCGAGACTCCAGGGCGTTGGCGGAGAAGTGCTTTGCTACGTTTGGTAAAATCATACGTATAGAGGAGGTGCAAGCATGTCACGTATAGGAAAATTACCTATTGCAATTCCCCAGGGAGTTGAGGTAAAAATAGCTGATGACAATACGGTTTCTGTAAAGGGGCCAAAAGGTCAGCTGATTAAGAAAATGAATGAAGATATTAATATAGCGATAGAAGACGGTTCGGTATTGGTAACAAGACCTACTGATCAGAAAGCACACAGAGCGCTGCACGGGCTTACAAGAGCCTTGATAAACAACATGGTTGAAGGCGTTTCAAAGGGCTTTGAAAGAACACTCGATATCAATGGTGTCGGATACAGGGCTGCAAAGTCAGGTAAGAAGCTGACACTTACAATGGGATATTCCCATCCGGTCGAAATGGAAGATCCGGAAGGCATTACAACTGAAGTTCCAGCTCCAAACAAAATAGTTGTAAAGGGAGCAGACAAGGAAAAGGTTGGAACACATGCTGCAAATATCAGAGCGGTAAGAAAGCCTGAACCATATCTAGGCAAAGGCATCAAGTACTCTGATGAAGTAATCAGACGTAAAGAAGGAAAAACAGGTAAGAAATAAATAGCAAAGGGGTGACATAGGGTGATAACTAAAGCCAGTAAGAATAGTACGAGGCAGAAAAGACATTTAAGAATGAGAAAGAAAGTTGTGGGAACAACAGAAAGACCAAGATTGAATGTTTACAGAAGCCTTAACAATATATATGCACAGGTTATTGATGACACAAAGGGTGTTACTTTAGTATCAGCCTCAACTCTGGATAAAGAGTTAAAGGATAATCCAGGTCACGGCGGAAACAAAGAAGCTGCAAAGGCTGTAGGTACACTGGTAGCCCAAAAGGCTATCGAAGCCGGAATAAAGCAGGTTGTTTTCGACAGAGGCGGATATATATATCACGGAAGAGTCAAGGAGCTGGCTGACGCAGCTAGAGAAGCCGGTTTGGAATTCTAGGATAAGGGAGGGAAATAAATGCAGCCAATTGATGCAAGTAAACTTGACCTAAAGGAAAGGGTTGTTGCGATAAATAGAGTTGCCAAGGTTGTTAAAGGTGGTAGAAACTTCAGATTCAGCGTCATAGTAGTCGTTGGAGACGGAAATGGCTATGTAGGAGTTGGAACTGGAAAATCAGTTGAAATACCTGAGGCAATCAGAAAAGGTATCGAAGATGCGAAGAAAAATCTTGTAAAGATACCGATAGTCGGCACTACAATACCTCATGAGGTTGTAGGAGTGTCCGGAGCAGGTAAAGTTCTTCTTATGCCTGCAGAAGAAGGTACCGGAGTTATTGCTGGCGGACCTGCCCGTGCGGTTCTCGAACTGGCCGGTATAAAGGATATAAGGACAAAATCCTTAAGATCCAATAATCCAAGAAATATGGTAAACGCTACAATACAGGGTCTTGCTTCTTTGAAAACAGCTGAGGATGTAGCAAAGCTTAGAGGCAAAACCGTTGAAGAGATATTAGGCTAGGAGGGAAGAACCTTGGCTAAATTAAAAGTAAAGCTGGTAAGAAGTCTGATCGGAAGAAAAGATGACCAGATAAAGACAGTTGAAGCGCTGGGACTGAAGAAGATAAACAGCGAAGTTGAACATAACGACACACCTCAGATAAGAGGTATGATCCAGAAGGTTATACATTTGGTTGAAGTAAAGGAAATGTAATCAAGGAGGTGTAAACATGAAATTACACGAGCTTAAACCTGCAGAAGGTACAACAAAGTCCAAGAAGAGACTTGGTAGAGGTACAGCTTCCGGTCAGGGCAAGACTGCAGGCAAAGGCCAAAAGGGACAGAATTCAAGGTCAGGCGGTGGAGTAAGAATTGGCTTTGAAGGCGGTCAGATGCCTTTGTACAGAAGATTGCCCAAGGTCGGTTTTACAAATATATTCAGAAAAGAGTATGCGGTTGTTAACCTAAGTGATCTGGAGAGGTTCGATAATGGAACAGTTGTAAATCCAGAGGTTTTAAAGGAAGCAGGCCTTGTGAAAGCAATGCTTAGCGGTGTAAAAATACTTGGCAACGGCGACCTCACAAAGAATTTGACAGTACAAGCGCATAAATTCAGCAAAACAGCTGCAGACAAGATTGCAGCAGCAGGAGGAAAGGTAGAGGTGATATAGGGTGTTCAACACAATAAGAAATGCTTGGAAGATTCCGGATCTGAGACAGAAAATGCTTTTCACACTTGGTATGCTTATCATATTCAGACTGGGAAGCTTCATTCCTGTACCTGGCATGAATACCGAAGCATTGGCACAGCTTGTTCAGGGCGGCGGTTTACTCGGATTCTTTGACACTATCTCAGGTGGAGCATTTGAGAACTTCGCAATATTCGCAATGAGTATTACACCTTATATAAACTCATCAATCATCATGCAGCTACTTACAATTGCCATTCCCAGCCTTGAAGCTTTGGCAAAAGAAGGCGAAGAGGGCAGAAAGAAGATAGCCCAGTACACAAGATATGGCACAGTTCTACTGGCACTTATACAGGCAGGAGCTTTATCTTACGGACTTAGAGGATATCTTCTGAAGACAGATGCAGCATCAATAGTTTTGGTTGCTCTTTCACTTACAGCAGGAACAGCTTTCCTGATGTGGCTGGGAGAGCAGATAAACGAAAAAGGTATTGGCAACGGTATATCTCTTTTGATATTTGCAGGTATAATATCAAGAGTTCCCGGTGGAGTTCAGAAAATTATTGAGCTCTATAGGGTAAAAACCACCAATATAGTAGAGATAGTACTGTTTTTAGCTTTTGCAATACTCATAATAATGGGTGTTGTACTTATACAGGAAGGTCAGAGAAGAATACCTGTACAGTATGCAAAAAGGGTTGTCGGCAGAAAGATGTATGGCGGACAGAGCACACATATACCGCTTAAAGTCAACCAGGCCGGCGTTATACCGGTAATATTCGCAATGTCTTTAATAGCGTTCCCGGGACAGATTGCACAGTTCTTCCCGAATTCATGGGCATACAACTTCTTTAACAAATATTTCAATTGGGGAAGCTGGACTCATGGAATACTTTATGCATTGCTCATCATTGGATTTACATACTTCTACACAGCAGTTACATTCAATCCTGTAGAAGTATCAAATAATATCAAGAAGTATGGCGGATTCATACCGGGGATAAGGCCGGGAAAACCAACTGCAGACTTCATTGCAAAATCATTGAACAGGATAACTCTGGTCGGTGCATTTTTCCTGGCTGTAATAGCAATAGTACCGATATTCCTGATGACATTTACAGGAATAAAGGTTTATTTCGGAAGTACTTCGCTGCTTATAGTCGTTGGTGTTGCAATGGATTTCGTAAAGCAGATCGAAGCGCAGATGGTAATGAGAAATTATCAGGGCTTCTTGAAATAACAGAAGCTGTTGAGCGCAGTATAATGCGTATCAACAAAGTAAGGAAACGTTTTGCGGAATATACCGGCAAAAGGCGGTGTATTTTGCAGAACGCCGGATTGGAGAGTAGAAATGAGGATAGTGTTGTTGGGTTCACCTGGATCCGGTAAAGGTACCCAGGCGAGCCGTATAGAAGAGAAGTATCGGATTCCGCACATATCCACCGGAGACATATTTAGGGACAACATTAGTAGAAATACTCCAATAGGTGTAGAAGCAAAGAAGTACATTGAGAAGGGCCTATTGGTTCCGGACGATTTGACTCTCAACATTGTAGAAAACAGATTTCTAGAAGATGATTGCAAAGAAGGATTCCTGCTGGATGGTTTCCCAAGGACTTTGATCCAAGCTGAAGCCTTAGACAAGGAACTTGAAAGAATAGCAAAAAAATTAAGTGCAGTTGTGAACCTGGAGGTATCTGACAAAACAATTATTGATAGAATGACCAACAGGAGAGTCTGCAGAAAATGTGGCGAAAGCTATAACTTATGCTTTTACAGGCCTGTATTGGATGAAATTTGTGACAAGTGCGGAGGAAAGCTCTATATCAGGGAAGACGACAAGTTGGAAACAGTCGCAAACCGTTTGAATGTATATAAGAATCAGACATTTCCTCTAATAGATTATTACAAGAAAAAGGGTATTCTAGTTGCTGTGAATGGAGAGCAGCCTGCTGATGAAGTATTTAAAGATATAGTTAGAGCATTGGAGAGATTTGAATGATTAGTATTAAGTCTCCTAGGGAAATTGAGCTGATGCGGATCGCAGGCAGGATAGTTGCTGAGACCCATGAACTTTTGAGAGAAGCAATTAGGCCTGGTATTACTACATTGGAACTCGATACAATTGCAGAGACACATATAAGAAAAAGTGGAGGGATTCCTGCATTTAAAGGTTATAATGGATTTCCTGCCAGCATATGTTCATCATTAAATGAACAGGTCGTACACGGAATACCGGGTTCCACAGTGCTGAAGGACGGCGACATAATAGGAATAGATATCGGGGCTGTTTATGGCGGATACTACGGCGATGCAGCAAGGTCTTACGGAATAGGGCATGTGGATGACCCCAGGAAGAAGCTGCTCAGGATTACTGAAGAGAGCTTTTTTGAAGGAATAAAACATGCATTGGCCGGCAACCGGCTGTCGGATATATCCCATGCGATACAGAAGCATGCAGAGGCAAACGGCTTTTCCATAGTACGTGATTTTGTAGGTCACGGAATTGGAAGCAAAATGCATGAAGAGCCTCAGATACCCAACTATGGACCCCCGGGTAAGGGACCCAGACTTGTGGCCGGTATGGCACTTGCTATCGAACCCATGGTGAACATGGGCAGATATGCAGTAAAGGTGTTGGGCGACGGTTGGACTGTAGTGACGGCAGATGGAAAACCATCAGCCCATTATGAGAACACAATCGTCATAACCAACAGCGAGCCTGAGATATTGACACTCTTGTAAACATCGGAAGGTGAGTATATGCAGGGTTTAGATATAGGGCAGATTGTTATATCGACTGCCGGACGGGATAAAGGTTGCAAATTCGTTGTTTTATGTATAATTGATGAGCAGTATGTCTATATTTCTGATGGAGACACAAGAAAGGTTGAAAAACCAAAAAAGAAGAAGATAAAGCATCTAAAGAAGCTTAATCAAGTTGCCGAGGATATAAAAGACAAACTGGAGTCTGATAAAAAGCTTAATAACAGCGAAATCAGGAAACTGTTAAAATCTATTGATTGATATCGGGAACAGGAGGTTTGATTACCTTATGTCAAAGCAGGATGTAATAGAAGTAGAAGGAAAAGTCGTTGAAGCTTTACCTAACGCAATGTTTCAGGTAGAACTTGAAAACGGTCATAAAATTTTAGCACACATATCCGGTAAACTCAGGATGAATTTCATTAAGATTTTACCTGGAGATAAAGTAACAATCGAGCTGTCGCCTTATGATCTTACCAGGGGCAGGATCACATGGCGAGGTAAATGATACAGGGAGGGTTTAAGATGAAAGTTAGACCATCAGTAAAGCCTATATGTGAAAAATGTAAGATAATCAGAAGAAAAGGCAAAGTAATGGTTATCTGTGAAAATCCTAAACACAAACAAAAACAGGGTTAAAACCAATTCAGGGAGCGCGGCTGACCCACATTGGAGTGGGTGTTCCCGGTTGATTTTAGTATAAACCAAAAACCAATTAGGAGGTGCAAGTACTAATGGCGAGAATTGCCGGTGTTGACTTACCACGTGACAAAAGAGCAGAAATAGGTCTGACATATATATTCGGTATTGGAAGAGCAACATCAAACAAGATTTTAGCAGAAGCAGGAGTTAGTCCGGATACAAGAATAAAGGATTTGACTGAAGCTGAAATAGGTAGATTAAGAGAAGTAATTGATAGAAACTACAAGGTTGAAGGTGACCTTAAGAGAAACATAGCTTTAAATATAAAAAGACTGATGGAAATTGGATGCTACAGAGGTTTACGTCACAGAAGAGGCCTTCCTGTAAGAGGACAGAAGACAAAGACAAACGCAAGAACAAGGAAAGGTCCTAAGAAGACTGTAGGTGTAAGAAGAAAGTAGTTAAAGGAGGTTTGCGTTAATGGTAGCAAAGCCAAAGGCTAAGAAAACCAGGAAAAGAAGAGAAAGAAAAAATGTTGAAAGAGGAGCTGCACATATACAGTCTACTTTTAACAATACAATAGTAACCTTGACAGACAGCGTAGGAAATGCACTGTCTTGGTCCAGCGCCGGTTCACTTGGCTTTAGAGGATCAAAGAAGAGCACGCCCTTTGCTGCACAGATGGCAGCCGAAGTAGCTGCAAAAGGTGCAATGGAGCATGGACTTAAAATAATAGAGGTATTTGTTAAAGGACCTGGCGCAGGCAGAGAAGCAGCAATAAGATCGCTTCAGGCTGCAGGACTCGAAGTCAGCCTTATAAAGGATGTTACTCCGATACCTCATAATGGTTGTAGACCACCAAAACGTAGAAGAGTTTAGTGATTGAGGAGGTGTAATAGATGGCAAGATATACAGACGCTAAGTGCAGACTTTGTAGAAGAGAAGGAATGAAGCTTTATCTTAAAGGCGATCGCTGCTATACAGACAAATGCGCTATTGCAAGAAGAGCATATGCTCCAGGTCAGCATGGGCAGGGTAGAAAGAAAATGTCTGAATACGGTATACAGCTTAGAGAGAAGCAGAAAGTAAGAAGAATATATGGCATACTTGAGAAGCAGTTCAGAGACTACTTTGCAGAAGCTGAGAGAAGGAAAGGCGTTACAGGTGAAAACCTTTTAAGACTTCTGGAACTCAGACTTGACAATGTGGTATACAGAATGGGCTTTGGAGAATCAAGAGCTGAAGCAAGGCAGCTTGTAAGGCATGGACACTTTACAGTGAACGGTAAGAAGGTGGATATACCATCCTATCAAACAGGTCTTAACGATCTGATAGCTGTAAAGGCAGCAAGCAAGAGCACAGAAAAATTCAAAGAACTGGCAGAGAACTCTGCAAGCAAGACAGCACCACAGTGGTTGTCAGTAAATGCAGAAATGATGGAAGCCAGAATAGTTGCTCTTCCTGTAAGGGAAGATATAGATCTACCGATAGAAGAGCATCTGATCGTCGAGTTGTATTCAAGATAATAAGCTCTAGTGTAGCATAGGTAATAAAAAACGTAGATTTGATGATAAATTAAATGAATCAGTTACCCTCAGAATGTTTTTGAATGCTATAGATAAAAGGAGGGTTTGTAGGATGATTGAAATAGAAAAGCCAAAAATTGAGTGCATTGAGATGTCGGAGGATTATTCTTATGGCAAGTTCATAGTTGAGCCTCTAGAGAGAGGATACGGCACTACACTCGGAAACTCATTGAGAAGGATATTGCTTTCATCGCTTCCGGGCTGTGCTGTTACCTCCATAAAGATTGATGGCGTACTCCATGAGTTTTCTACTATTCCTGGAGTTGCAGAAGATGTGACGGAAATAATACTCAATATAAAGAATCTTGCACTTAAGATGCATGGAGAAAACACCAAGATAATAAAGATAGACGTACAGGGTGAAAGAGAAATCAAGGCTTCGGACATCATTTGTGATGCTGATATAGAAATAGTAAACCCGGATCTTCATATAGCCACGCTGGATGAAGGTCATAGATTCTACATGGAAATGACTGTAGAGAGGGGTAGAGGCTATCAGACATCAGAAAAGAATAAGCAGCAGGGACAGCCAATAGGTTTGATTCCGATAGATTCTATTTTTACACCGGTAAGTAAGGTCAACTATCTGATTGAAAACACAAGGGTAGGTCAGGTGACTGACTTTGACAAGCTGGTGCTTGAAGTTTGGACAAATGGCACAATAAAGCCGGACGAGGCTATAAGCTTTGGAGCAAAGATACTCAGCGAGCATTTAAAATTGTTCATAACCTTGACCGAGCATGTTGGCAATGTTGAAATAATGGTAGAGAAGGAAGAGGACAAGAAAGAAAAAGTTCTTGAAATGACTATAGAAGAACTTGATCTTTCGGTAAGATCCTTCAACTGCTTAAAGAGAGCCGGTATCAATACGGTAGAAGAACTTACCCAGAGAACTGAAGAAGATATGATGAAGGTAAGGAACCTGGGTAAAAAATCACTGGAAGAGGTGCAGCAGAAGCTTGAAGCCCTTGGTTTGGGTTTGAAGATGAGCGAAGACTAAGCTTCCAATTGATATTTAGTTAGGATATAAAAACAGAAGGAGGTATTGCAATGGCTGGATATAGAAAGCTGGGACGTCCTACCGATCAAAGAAAAGCCATGCTTAGGAATTTGGTTACTTCTTTCCTTGAGCATGGAAAGATGATGACAACCGAGACTAGGGCGAAGGAAACCCAGAGCATTGCCGAAAAGATGATAACTCTCGGCAAACGCGGTGACCTGCATGCAAAACGTCAGGCCTTAGAATATATTACAAAAGAAGATGTAGTTAAGAAATTGTTCGATGAGATAGCACCTAAGTACAAAGAGAGAAACGGTGGCTATACAAGAATAGCAAAAGTTGCACCAAGACGCGGTGATGCTGCAGAAGTAGTTGTATTGGAATTAGTATAGAAACCATAAAGCATATCGTATTATTAGGGATTAAGTTATTGCTTAGTCCCGTTTTGCTATGGATGGCTTTATGGGTTCCGGAGGAGCGGATAACACTGAAGACACTGAGAACCACTGAATACACGGTGGAAATATATTTTTTCATCCGTGTCATTCCGTGGAGTATCCGTGTGTTCCGTGGTTATCGCACTTTATCCTGCAAGGAATAACTAAGCAGTGTATAAGAAAGAAAGTCTTTAATAAGAAGGAATAAATATGTCAAATATGATTAGCGCAGAAAATGTAAAATTTGAATATAGCACTCACAGCGGCGGCAGCAGTATAGCTTTGGATGATATAAACATTTCTATTGAAAAGGGTGAGTTTGTGGCTATACTGGGTCATAACGGATCCGGGAAATCCACACTTGCCAAGCACTTCAATGCACTGCTGCTTCCCAGCGGGGGAGCTGTATATGTAAAGGGAATGGACACTAAAGACGAAAAGTACTTGTGGAATATCAGACAAACTGCAGGGATGGTTTTTCAGAACCCGGACAATCAGATCGTAGCTACTATAGTTGAGGAAGATGTAGCCTTTGGACCTGAGAATCTGGGCATAGAGCCTGCTCTTATAAGAAAAAGGGTGGATGAGGCTATAAAGACAGTAGAGATGACAGAATATGCAACACGCAGTCCGCACCTTTTATCAGGAGGACAGAAGCAAAGGGTTGCTATTGCGGGTATCATTGCAATGAAACCGGAGTGTATTATTCTTGACGAGCCTACTGCACTTCTTGATCCTTCAGGGAGAAAAGAAGTAATGGATACCATAATGAAGCTTAACAAGGAAGAGGGTATAACGATAGTCCTGATAACCCATTATATGGATGAAGCAATAAAAGCTGACAGGATATGTGTTATGAAGAATGGCAGGATTATCATGGAAGGTAAGCCGAAAGAGATATTCAGAGAAGTAGAAGCAGTTAAGGATGCCGGTCTTGATGTACCTCAGGTCACTGAGCTGTGCCACAGGCTGGGTAAAGAGGGTTTGAAGCTGTCCCGGGATATTCTGACTGTTGAAGAAATGGTGGTGGAGCTATGTCGGTTAAAGTAGAAAACCTAACCCATGTGTATATGAAGGACTCGGTTTTTGAACATGTAGCAATAGATAATATCAGCTTTGAGATACAGGATGGCGAGTTTATAGGATTGATAGGCCACACAGGCTCCGGTAAATCAACTTTGATACAGCACTTGAACGGTCTTCTAAAGCCCGCCAGCGGTAAGATTTTCATAGACGGAGATGAGCTGAACTCTAAAGATGTTCAGATGAAGAAAATCAGACAGAAGGTAGGGTTGGTTTTTCAGTATCCCGAATATCAGCTTTTTGAAGAAACAGTATACAAGGATGTCGCATTCGGACCTCAAAATCTGGGTCTAAGTGAGGAACAGGTGGATAGAAGGGTAAGGGAGGCAATTGAACTTGTAGGGCTGGACTTTGATGCCGTTAGCAGTGTATCCCCATTTGAATTGAGTGGAGGTCAGAAAAGGCGTGTTGCCATAGCCGGAGTATTGGCAATGGAGCCAAAGGTGCTGATCCTGGATGAACCTGCAGCCGGCTTAGACCCCAAGGGGAGAGACGAGATCCTCGGCGGAATTAAAGCACTCCATGAAAAACAGAAGATAATGGTCATACTGGTTTCACACAGTATGGAAGACATAGCTAATCTGGTGGATAAGGTACTGGTTATGAACAGAGGCAGAATAGCATTTTTCGATACACCTAGGAATGTCTTCAAACAGGCTGAAACCCTTGAGGCTATAGGTCTGGGTGTTCCCCAGGTCACATATCTGGTGCGGGAGCTGAGAAAAAAGGGTTTTGAAATTGCTGACTGTATAAATATAGATGAAGTAAAGAAAGAGCTGTTGAAGCTTTTTAAGAGGTAATAAGATATGATAAAGGATATTACCATAGGACAATATATTCCCGGGGATACACCGATACATAACATGGATCCCAGGGTGAAGATAATAATCACCTTCGCATTTATAACATTACTGTTTTTGGTGGGCAATTACTTTTCTTACCTTTATATATTAGCTTTCATGGGATTGGTGTTTGTACTTTCGAAAATATCTCTGAAGTTTATATTCAAAGGGCTGAAGCCATTGATGGTGATAATACTGCTTACAGTGTTTCTAAATGCCTTTATGACGCAGGGAGAAGTACTATACAGGATATATGGACTGACTATCACCCGAGAAGGGCTGTATCAAGCTGGGTTTATGGGGTTGAGGCTGATATTTTTGATAACAGGAGCATCCTTTCTGACTCTGACAACATCCCCTATAGCCTTGACAGACGGTATAGAGAAGCTGTTGAATCCCTTGAAAAAAATCGGTGTCCCGGCCCATGAATTGGCAATGATGATGACCATAGCACTGAGGTTTATACCGACGCTGCTGGAGGAAACAGATAAAATAATGAAAGCACAGATGGCAAGAGGAGCGGACTTTGAGACAGGGAATCTTATAAATCGAGCCAAAGCAATGGTGCCGCTTTTGGTGCCGTTGTTCATCAGCGCTTTTCGCAGAGCCGACGAACTTGCCCTTGCTATGGAGGCAAGATGCTACAGAGGCGGCGAATCAAGGACTCGGATGAAGGTGTTGAAGCTGGAGTTCAGGGACTACAGTGCAATGCTGATAACAGCAGCCTTCTGCTTTCTGGTGGTATGGAGCAGATAACCCCCGGGTTGAGCTTTGGGGTATTGCCTCGTGCTTCGTGCCGCGTGCCGCGGGCACTCAAGCCATGGCTTCGAAGGCTTTGCTTAAGCACGAGGCACGCAGCACGAGGCAAAAATAACCTTAAGCCTCAAAAGTATGGCATTACAGAATAAGTAGGTATATATACATGAGAAACATTAAGCTTGTAATTGAATACGACGGGACAAATTATTGCGGATGGCAGGTGCAGGAGAACGGACCGACCATACAGGGGGCGGTGGAGAAAGCACTGCTTGCAGTGACAGGGGAGAGAATCAGCATACATGGATCCGGCAGGACGGATGCGGGAGTACATGCCAGAGGACAGGTGGCAAGCTTCACTACAGAAAGCTCGATACCCGGGGAAAAGTTCATGTATGCATTGAACAATAAACTCCCCAGAGACATTGTTATCAAGGATTCAAGGGAAGTACCGGCTGATTTTCATGCCCGATTTAGTGCAGCAGGGAAAAAATACAGCTATCATATTTACAACAGTAAATTTCCTTCAGCACTTCTAAGGAATTATGCATATCATATCAACTATTGTGAAAGATTAGATATAGAAAGGGTTGAGAAGGCTGCAGAGGCTTTTATCGGTACCTATGACTTTTTCGGATTCATGGCAACAGGAAGCAAGGTAGCTGACACAGTCCGCACTATATATGATATTTCTGTTAAAACGGAAGGGGATATGCTTCGCATTGATTATAAGGGAAACGGATTCTTATACAATATGGTACGGATTATAACAGGAACTTTGCTGTATGCAGGGATAGGCAGGATAGATCCCCGGGATATGAAGGACATCATACTATCAAAGGATAGGGAGAGGGCAGGAATAACAGTTCCTCCATGGGGTTTGTATCTGGAAGAGGTATATTACAATTTGTCTTGACACACGTGGTCCAATGTATTACAATATTATATGTTGCGAAATGTGATTCATAGCCCCGAATCACTAGCGGCATGTTTAAATTGATAAAAAAGATAACATGCAGTACGTTGAATTATATATAGCATACTCCTTTTTTATGAAGGAGCTGCCTGCTTTTGTGAATGTGGGACACAAATGTCGGCGGTAAATAGCATTAAGAGGATGAAGCAAAGCTCTTTATTAAAATGTAATTTGCGAAATATTTATACAAGGAGTGAATGGAATGAAGTCTTATATACCAAAGGCCGATGAGGTACAGAGAAAATGGTATGTAGTAGACGGGACCGATAAGGTTCTTGGACGACTTGCAAGTGAAGTTGCAAAGATATTAAGAGGTAAGAACAAACCGATATATACACCGCACGTTGATACAGGTGATCACGTAATTATTATAAATTGCGACAAGGTTGTACTTACTGGTAAGAAGCTTGACCAGAAAATGTACAGGACAGTTACAACACGTCCTGGAAGCATGAAAGAGACTCCATATAGAAAGCTTATGGCTGAACAGTCTGATAAAGCCGTATATGAAGCAGTTAAAGGTATGCTTCCTAAGAACAGCTTGGGCAGAAAAATGCTTAAAAAGTTAAGAGTTTACAAAGGCGCTGAACATGAAAATGCGGCTCAGATGCCTGAAGCTCTTGAACTTGACATATAGTTTGAAAGGAGGAAGTAACTGTGGCGAAGAAGGTTCAGTATTTTGGAACAGGAAGAAGAAAGCACTCTGTTGCTAGAGTCAGGCTGGTTCCTGGAGATGGAAAAATAGTAATTAATAATAGAGAAATAGATGATTATTTCGGTTTGGAAACTTTAAAGCTCATTGTCAGACAGCCACTGATTCTGACAGATAGTCTTTCAAGATTCAATGTTTTGGTAAATGTAGGCGGTGGTGGTTTTACAGGCCAAGCCGGTGCTATAAGACACGGTATTTCCAGAGCACTTTTGGAAGCGGACGGCGAGCTTAGGCCAATGCTTAAGAAAGCTGGATTCCTTACAAGAGATCCAAGAATGAAGGAAAGAAAGAAGTACGGTCTCAAAAAAGCAAGAAGAGCTCCTCAGTTCTCAAAGAGATA
>JAWLHF010000056.1:0-21180 GCA_041690515.1 Clostridiaceae bacterium
ATAGAATGATGCGCAATAAACGGACGGCCAATGGCCGCCCCTACGGATTTCATTGCTATTTTGTAGGGGCGCGCATTGCGCGTCCGTTTATGTACGCATCCTTCAGGGCAGGCATGGAAACCTGCCCCTACGTATTATTCAACCAAATCACTGGTATGGGATGGTTTCCATAACCTCCCGTTAATGACACATCATGGTTGCAGCTGGAGTAAAAAGTGCATCGAAGCCCTGCTTAAACACTCGAAACTCGCAACAGGACCCCTGAGACATGACCCTGTGCCTGCATCTTGCAACCGAAAATGCGACTGCGTCGCATTTAGCTTTTGCATATGGACATTCAATTACCTGTTGCTGTAGAATATAATAACAGCAATGTTGAATACTGACGGTGGACGCATATATAAACAAAAAGGAATCGAAGGCATTCAAATTGGAAAACTAGCAATAAGCAAAATAATTGTATGGAGGGCTGTTGATGCTGGAAAAGCTTGAAGGAAAAATTGACACCCTTGTTAGGGAAGGAAGAATAAAGACTAAATGGTCGGAGATTGAAGACCATGGCATAGCTGAACTTGTTCATCTTATATTTGGTTATGACTTTACTGATGAAAGTATAGCGACTACTTCCATGGTAGAGAATAACACAGTCTGCCTGCACATGTGCGAGGGGGTCATGTATGAGCATGAGGGGAAGTTGTACAACATTACCAGAGCTTATATAGATGCAGACAGCAATATTATTTTTGAAACCCCTGGCGGAGAGCTGTTTTTATATGAAACGGACAAAATTGATGCTGAAGATCCTAAGCATTATTTCGGAAATGAATAAAGCGCAACACACGGAGAGAAGCCCTGATGTATGATACATCAGGGCTTGCTTTCTGCTTTTATTCCCCCAGACTTATCTGTTTGCTGCTTTCCCAGAGACCGTGGATATTACAGTAGGATAATGCAAATACATTCCCCGGTTTCTTGATTTTTATCTGAGTGATGCCTATAGGGTCTGTAAAGGTCTCACCTTCTCCATGAGCAGAGAATCTGAAGGTGGCAACCTCAGCAGGGAATTTTGAGCCCTCCGGCTGGAAGAATACCTTGATCCATACGATATGATGCTCAAAGGTGTTCGGATGGGGTACTGCATCGCCGATAGACACTTTAATTTCAAAAGGAGTATCAGGTTTTACTTTCTCCGGGCAGTGAATCACCGGTACATGCTTCTCACCCTTCCAGTCGCCTGATTGGATCAGCTGACTAATTGAGTTCATAATATCACCATCCTTTTTTATGTATTAACCCAATTATATCTTAATTAGCTTGTACATGGAAACAATATTTTATTTGTAGAAAAATGCTGTCTGAACTTGCGAAAAAAATAATGAAGGATAAGACTTCCTGATATAGAAATTAAAAATATACAATAATGTCAAAAGGACTGTCATACAGTGAATCAGTCCTCAGCCTGAATCGGGGTGGATTGGATGAAGGAGACCGGAAAAGCTATAGAGAAATATCAGCCACTGTGGGGGTCTTGGAAGGTTGAGAAGCTCATAAGCCAGGGAAGAGGTATTGAAATATACAGGGCTTCCAAGGAGGAATGGGGGAAAAAGTATGTTTCTACTGTCAAGCTTATGAGTTTTTCCGTGGGAACAAATGATATTAAGGAAGCGCAGGTCATAGGCATTGGTAAAGCAGAGATGCCGGAATATTTCAAGAGCCTTGTGAACAACATTCAGAATGAAATTGAGCTTATGTACAGGCTAAGGGGGAACAGCAACATTGTAACCTATGAAGACCACGGTATATATGAGAAGAAAAACGGACTGGGGTGGGATGTGCTTATTAGGATGGAATTCCTTAAGCCCCTTCCGGACTTTATTGTGGGACAAAACCTGACAAGGCTTGAAGTTGCAAGGCTCGGAATTGACATATGCAAAGCCCTTGAAGTCTGCGGCAGAGAAGGTATTATACATAGGGACATTAGGGATTCCAGTATATTTGTCTCTCCCAAAGGAGAATACAAGCTGGGCAGCTTCGGTATGGCAAAAGAGCTATTAAAAGGCGGACGTACTCCATTGACCTCATCAAATCCGTTATATATGGCACCGGAGCTTTATAAAGAGCAGGGTTATGACTCTACTATAGACACATACTCTTTGGGGATAGTGATGTATAAGCTGCTTAACAGGGGAAGGCTTCCATTTCTTCCGATGATCCCAGACGCAATTACAATAGAGGACACCGAAAGGTCTATAGCTCTCAGAATGGCAGGGGAGAAACTACCGATGCCGGAGGATGCAGGAGAGGGCTTGGGAAGTATAATTCTGAAAGCTTGCAGCTTTGATAAGAGGGACAGATACAAAACACCTCTTGAGTTTAGAAAAAAGCTTGAGCGTTTCCTGAAAGCAGAGGAAAAATCATCAGGCTCCGACAGCGTTAAAACCAGGGAAATGTTTATATATACTGCTGCCAACAGCGAGACTGCTCCTGCAGGAACAGCTCAAGAACAGAAAACCCTTGAGGAAGAGTCTGCAATAAAGTCTGTAAGGGCAGCAATGACAGAAGCAGCAGCAGCCTCCGTGGGAGACAGAGAAAAGCTTGTCATAGCTGTGTCCCTATGTGCGGTGCTGATGATACTGGCATTTTTACTTGGATATTCCATGAACTTTGAAACACAAGACTCCAAAGAGCCTGTTGCTGAGAAGATTGAGGAAGAACCGCAGGAAGCAGCAGATGTTGCGCCTTTACCAGCAGCAGCTTCAACTACTGCACCGGAGCCTGAACAGGAAAAGTCAGGGGAGGAATACTACCAGGAAGGTTTGAAGCATATGAATAGTAACCGTAATGAGTCAGCAATTGCGTCATTTCAACAAGCGAAGAAGCTGGGTTATGACAGCAAAAAAGCAGACACTCAGATCAGCATTGCAAGAAAAAGAATGGAAGTTCAGAGTCTGAGGAAAAAAGCAATGGGATATTATGAGCAGCAAGATTATGTAAAGGCTGTTGAAGCTTTTGAAGCATTGGCAAGGGCTGATGCTTCATATGGTAGATCAAGCCAGTATGCTGATGCATATTTCAAAATTGCTGAAAAGCATAACGAAGTGGGAATGCGGTACTTCAGTGAAGGAAAACTGGAGGATTCTTCAAAGGAGTTTGATAAAGCACTGTCAGTACTTGAAAAAATGAAAGAAAATCTTCAGGAATATGACAGCGTAAGATATAATAAGTGGCACAACATATATAAGGAAAATAAGAAGAGAATGCATGAAAAAATCAATAAAATCGATGAGTATATGAAACTGGCTGATGAATGCAATAGGACAGGAGTGCAGTATTTCAACAACGGTTCCTATAAAGAAGCCAAACTCGAGTTTGAAAGAGCACTGAAGCATTTGGCGGAAGTCAGGTTAATTGCACCCCAATATGCATCCAATGGCTATGAAGGACTTATAAAGATATATAAAGAGAATCTGAGACGTGCCAATATAAATATATGAGTGTATATAGTATAGGCAACCTGATTTTTGCAATAATATTAAAAGTGAGGATATCCATAGGACAATAAAAAAGCTGTAAAGGCTAAAGAAACACGGTTTTTATGAGGTATGAGCCTTAAGTCAGTGATAATCTCATTTTTTTAAAAAAAATTAGCACTTATCCATTTTTAACATGTTGACACAGCATACATTCTTATGTATAATAAAAAAGTCGGCTGACGAAACCGACAAAACACATACAAACGTGCGCCATTAGCTCAGTTGGTAGAGCACCTGACTCTTAATCAGGGTGTCCCGGGTTCGAATCCCTGATGGCGCACCACTTTTTATTTTTTGATAGATATACCCTTGGATTTCAAGGGTATTTGTTTTTTGGAATCATATCCACTGATTCATGTCATAATATATAGGATTGTTTGATTGATGAAAGGGAGGGAAGCTGATGAAAAAGACATTTATATTTGCCTTAGTTTTAGGTGCGGTAATTGTTGTTATGGATATTGCCTTACTGTATAAGCAGAACAATAGGTTTGACAATATAGGCAGCAGGCTTGATGGGATCGAAATGCAGCTTGCAGGAGTACGGAGCAGCATGGACAAGCAAAAGAGCATACAGGTGGATGCTGAAGTAAAGGAAAAAGAGGTTTTTACTCCGACGGAACTGGCGGAGTATCTGAATATAAAGCTTGATCAGGTTTATGACATGATTGATGCTCCGGATACGGAACTTCCTTATGTATGCATAGACGGTGAGTACAGGTTTGGCAAGGATGCCATTGATGAATGGATGGCAGGAAAAAGGGTACATAACTCAAATGATAGATAGTTTGCAGTATAAAAAGGAAGTATATGCTATAGTGTATACTTCCTTTGCATTTCACTTATATTGTGAAAAAGATTTATCAATACAAAATCAGTGCCTGAACTTTTATATACACAAAAAATCTTTTGTGAAACACATAGATAAAACGCAGTAAAATGCCAATTACCCAGAATATTCGACAGATGATATAATAGGGATTTTCGAATAGTATGTATGTGCTATAATAAATTTGTATATTTTCCAGACATATCTTGAATATGAAGCTTATGGATTATACAAGGGAGTGATACAATGAAAAATATAGATCATGAAAAAGAAATGATTTTTGTTAAGCTAATACGAAAAGGGCCTCATGTACTGGAGTTCAGTGATGATTATCTGATGGTCCATAATGGCAGGATCACACTGGCTACAGACCATATCCTGGAAAAGTACCATTCGGTAAAAATGACTGAAGATATAGAGCTAAGACATAATCTTATTCGAACAATTGCCGAATTAATAGATAAAGAGTATTATGGCAATAACAAGCTGGAATGGTATAGTCTCAGAGAGTACATTGCCAACTTTAATGTAAAGAGGCTGGAGGAGCTTAAGCAAAGAATCAGCTAGACGTGATGTACTGTGGATTATGAGGTGTATAATCATGGATTTCAAACTGGCACGGGTAGCAAAAGAAGCGGGAAAAAACGCATATGATGGGATAGGTGCATTAAATGGTACAATTGTGTTCCTCTGGACACTTTTGTGCCTTTTAATTATATCCATAATCACCAACTCCCTGTTTGCACTTGCATTAGCAGCTGTATTCTATGCTTCGGTATTGCTTTTGTGCAGGGTTCTGTTCAAGGACATAAGCAGATATATGAAATTTCCCGGGAATAATTCAAAAATGCCCGTTTTTATCGGGCATAAGCTTGATATTCTGTTCATATATCCTTTATTTTTGATGGTGCTTATCGGACTCATCGGCAGGGTGATTACCGCAACAGGTCTCATCCCTGCATCACCTCAGCAGATACACGGAGCAGATGCAGGTTTTCTTGAGTCAGCTGCCAGGGTGATACTGATTCCCTTGGTTGCTTATACCGAAGAGCTGCTCAATCTGCTTATGATTTCCTTCTTCTACAAAAGCATGAAACCCCTGGGGAGTCAGAGGTTTGCTGCAAGCATGCTTTGTGCAGCGCTGACCTTCGGTATACTCCACTCCTTCAGTTGGGGGATGAACACTGCTCTCTTGATAGGCATATCATACATCCCCGTATTTTTTATCACCCTATACACGGGCAGTATATGGATAAGCTTCCTTGCACATCTGTATAACGATATGATTTCCTTAGCAAAAGCCTATAATGAAGGATATCATTTAATCATCATCATTGCTGTTTCAATCATACCTGCGATATGGGCATTAAGGGCGATGTTCAGGAAGACAAGCTGACAGCATCCAGGCTCTTCACAAAATCATGAAAATCCTCATAATACCCGACATAGGTGCTTTCAACCGCTTCTTGAGTTCTGTGGATTATGTGGTTTTTAATAAGGAAGGTTTTCATACCCAGCTTATGGGCAACAAGGTCCTCCTGCACATCATTACCAACCATCATACATTGATCGGGTCTCTTACCTATGACATCAAGCACCTCACTATAGAAATGCAGCTGGGGCTTGCAATAGTGGTTATCCTCATATGATGTGACGTAGGAAAAATCCTTCAGGTCAAGTCCTGCCCATTCAATCCTGTGATGTATGGCCTTGCGCGGAAACATCGGATTGGTGGCTATTACAAGTTTGTAATTCTTTTCTTTGAGAATATCAACGCATTCTTTGATCAATAACTGGGTTTCTACTGCCTCTCTGGTCTTATGAAACAGTGTGTCATAGAAGCTGTCGAAACGCTCTTTGTACTTGCTGATATCCCCATTGATGAGTTCTTCGAATTTCTTCATAAAGATCTCTTCGTTTGTTTTGTATTCAGTATTTGCCACCATCTCTTGAGTAGCAGTCCAGATATGTTTGACAAGAAGCTTGGGCTCTATCATATCATTGAACATGCATCCCATTTGGTGAAAGTATATATCGGTGAACTTCTGCATATCCAGCGGGAGCAATGTCCCATCCAAATCAAAAAGCACAGTATCCATCATAATGTTCCTCTCCTTTTGCATATTTCGTACTTAACAATACCTTTTTCGTAGACATGGCATTTAAGAGCCGTTATTAGCTCTTAGTTAATAATTGTATATAAAAACAGGGAAAATGTAAATAAGATGTACTGTGAAGGGCAAACAATATGCGGCATTGATAGTCTCCTATAAATGCCGCATTCTTTAAATGAGGGGGAGGAATAAAGAGTATTAGCATTAAATACTTTCTCTAATGCTATTATATTTCATAAGGATACATAATGAAATACTATAAAGCCAGTTGTTACAAATTATTTACATCTCTGACACCTTATTATGTACACAAAAAAGCTCCGTAATATCTGCCGGAGCTTTTTATTGTGAATATAACAAGGTTCCCGGAACCCAACAACAATCTTTGATTGAGTTGTTGGGTGGGGATCTTATATTGTAGGGGCGCGCATTGCGCGTCCGTTTGCAGGCTTAGTATTTATCGCCTCCTAGTTCACCCAGAAGGCTGCCAAGGCCGCCGAGCATGTTGCCGCTGCTTCTGTCTTCAGGAGAGGATTTGGATACGTTCCTAAAAAGGGTTCTGGCCAATCCGGTTATGTTCATACTTTGAAGTATTACTTTTCCATTTCCGGAGAGATTAGCAAGGAAGAGCCCTTCTCCGCCAAACAAGAGGTTCTTGGCTACTTGCCCTACGCTTTTGCCAACCCACTCGACGTCGTATTGGATATTCTTGTCAAAGGCAACAAGAGCACCTGTGTCTATTTGTATCCTTCCGCCGTAATCAGCAGGGTTCAGCTCTATGAAGTTGCCGCAGGCACCTATGAAAAGTGTACCTTTGTCGCTGAATTTTTCTAATATGAAGCCCTCGCCGCCGAACATTCCTGCACCGATCCTCTTTGTAAGGGCAATATCAAAATCTACTGTATTTTCTGCTGCTATGAAGCCGTCTTTCTGCACATACAGTTCGCCAACCTCTTCAATTTCAATAGCCTTAATCTCACCGGGAATTGTTTGAGCAAAAGTTACTATACCGCTCTGACCGTTTGTGACATTAAACACCTGAAAAGCGGCCGACTCTCCCGCAAGCTTCCTTTTCCCCACACTTACAGCCGTATCCATGAATTTGCCAAGGAGCCCGCCTCCGCCCTTTTCTTCAAAATGACCTTTTTTGTCGCTCACATTGAAGGATGTCTCGAAGTTTATGTTGTCAGTCTTCCATAAGAATTTGCCGGACTCGCTGTACATAGTCTGGTTGGCGCCCAGCTCAACGACTATCTGCTGCATCGCATTACCGACTATTTTGTAATTAAGCATACATGACCCACCTTTCTTTTTATAGCACAGTGAATTTGTGCTTATAATATCCGTATAACCGATATGTAATTACTATATATATTCTATAATAATCACTGCGATATTTAAATACAAACTTTCTATATTATAGAAAAATATTACAATTATATATGGAAAGAGGATTTTCCTGAGGTTTTAACGAAAACTATCCTATAATGTATGGATAACATGAATTTTTCAGTCCTGCGAGCATATTTAGCACCATTCTGATCCAATGGGGTTTTTTGGTGTCAAATATAAAGATGTATATATAAGTTGCTCAGGTGATGCCCATAATAATTTATGTTGATTGGAGGCGTGATTATGCAAGATAAGGTACTGTTGACTTTTCCGCAGAATATCAGAAAAGAATATCCCAAAGGGACAAAGCTGCAGGAAATTGCAAAGGATTTTGCACAGGATTTCAAGTCAGATATAGTGGGGGCTATAGTAAATAATGAACTTAAAGAACTGTGGGTAGAGGTTCAGAAGGATTGCAGCCTACAGTTCATTGATAGAACTACCGCTTACGGCAACAGGTTCTATTCAAGAAGCGTGGCATTTCTGTTCATCATAGCCGCAAAAGAAGTCTTCAGAGGCTGCAGGGTTACTGTAGAGCATTCGCTGAATAAGGGACTTTATTGTGAGGTTCATAAGGGTGATCCTCTGACAGAGGACGATATTGCAAGGATAGAAGAGAAAATGCGAGAGCTTCAGAAGATGGATATTCCCTTTGAAAAAAGGAAGATAACAAGCGCTGAGGCTATTGAGATATTTGAGAGAACCGGTCAGCTGGATAAGGTCAATCTAATAAAGTATCGTAAGAAAAAACAGATAAATATATATAGCTGTTATGGCTATTACGACTATTTCTATGGGTATATGGTTCCTTCCACCGGATATCTGAAGCTTTTCGAGCTTAAGTATAACAAACCCGGACTTGTGCTCAGATTTCCGGAGAAGTCAGCACCAAATATACTGCCTGAATACATAGTGCAGAATAAGCTCTTCAATATATTCAGAGAGTTTGAGAAATGGGGCAAGATACTGGAGCTGGAGAATATCAGTCATCTGAATGATGCAATAAAAAGCGGCAGGATAAATGAGCTTATAGCAGTGGCGGAAGGCCTTCATGAGAAGAAAATAGCACAGATCGCAGATATGATCTCAGCCCAGGGCAATAAGAAGCTTGTACTTATTGCAGGTCCTTCTTCGTCAGGAAAGACAACCTTTGCACAGCGTCTTTCAGTTCAGCTAAGGGTGAACGGACTGAAGCCGGTGCCAATATCGATAGATGATTTTTTCAAAAACAGAGTGGATACCCCTATTGGTGAAGATGGGGAGTATGACTTCGAAACCATAGACGCAATAGATATAGATACCTTTAATGATGTTATAATGAGGCTTATTAAGGGTGAAGAAGTAGAAATGCCTGTATTTAACTTCCATACCGGAAACAGGGAATGGAAGGGTAAGAAGCTTAAGATCAGCGAAGAGCAGGTGCTGGTGGTTGAGGGGATACATGGGCTGAATGAAATTCTAACCCAATATATTCCCAGGGAACAGAAGTTTAAAGTATATATAAGCGCTTTGACGCATCTTAGTATAGATGACCACAACAGGATCCCCACATCAGATTTAAGGCTTATCAGGCGAATCGTACGGGATTTCCAGTTCAGATCTGCAGATGCTCTCTCTACAATAAAAAGGTGGGAGTCAGTAAGACGGGGTGAGGATAAATACATATACCCGTTCCAGGAGGAGGCTGACATAATGTTCAACTCGTCCCTTGTCTATGAGCTGGCGATGCTGAACCAGGTGGCACTGCCACAACTGGCAAAGATAGACAACAGCGTTCCGGAGTATATTGAAGCCAAGAGGCTGACAAAATTCTTACAATATTTCCTTGAAGCGGATATGAATGCAATTCCTAGCAATTCAATTCTAAGGGAGTTTCTGGGGAAAAGCTGCTTCTTTGAGAAAGAGTGATGAGGCGACAAAAGCTGCAAGCAATTGCAGCTTTTTTGTATGGAATTTCAGTTAAAAAGTTTTTTAATATTATTCGAAGTTTAGCAAAAAATATTATTGCAAAACCAAAAATAAAAAATATGGAGGAATAACGGCCTATGAGAAAAAGATCAATTGTCGTACTCGCTCTAGTAATGGTTTTTGCATTAATGTTCACCGCATGTGCTGCCAGAAGACCGCTGCAGACACCCGTGCAGCCTCGTCAGGATACGACAGGTCTTTATAACAACAACCGAGGTGTGGGTTCCGGAGCAGGCAATAATGCAGATATGGGCACCCGTACACGGACTGGAGCGAATACCGGCAACTATAATGGGAACGGACCCAGCTCCAATGATCCATATGATTTAGGCTTTGGTGCAGGCAATAACGGAGCAAATGGTACGGGAACTCCTTCCTACTATGGCGGATTTGGAGGTTACGGCGGATACAATAACGGCATGTATGGCGGATATGGAAATGACTATAGAAATATAGGAGGAGGCAATAATTCTCCTAACTTCGGTTTGAACAATACCGGATCACCAGTGAACCAGGCAGAAAGACTGGCAAGATCCTGTGAAGCAGTGCGTGGCGTTGACAGCGCTACCTGTGTCATATCCGGAAATACGGCTTATGTAGGAATTGATACGGATGGCGACCTTACCGGCAGAAACATTGCATATGGAAATGCCAATGATCTTGCGGCGGTAAAAAGTCAGTGCGCTCAGAAAGTAAAAGCAGCAAACCCACAGATTCAGACTGTTTATGTAAGTACGGATGCAAATTTCTTTGACAGACTCAGAAGAATATCCAATGGAACCAGAAACGGCAATGTTGTTGATAACTTCAGAAATGAGCTTAATGAGCTGGTAAGAGGGCTGACTCCGGAAAGACAGTAATAAGGAGATCGAGACTTCAAGGTTGATTACAAAAATAGCGTTCCGCAATAATGCGGAACGTTATTTTTGATATAATACTAGTATGATATATAATATGAATTATAAGCTATGGATATAAGCGGATTTTTCTGCTATTATTACAGGGTCAGAGATTTCCAGGTTATTGCAGACCATTTCCGGAAATCTGAAGATATATTTTAGTCCGGTTTTGTTTGTGTTTTGTAATAATTAAGGTATTATTGGTTAATTTTTGATGACATAGAAATAATAGATATATGGTTCATACACATATTTGTTTTCAGTTAATTATTATGTAGTATATAATTCATAATAAGCTTGGGAGGGAATGTCCATGGGATCCGGCAACCCTTTTGACAATTTTCTGTCTTCCGCTGTTCCATTTTTCATATTCATTGTCCTTGCCATTGTTGTAATGATTTTTATAACATCCCTTGTGAAAGGCATAGGACAGTATTTCAGAAATAAAAGGCTGCAGGAAAGGCACATACATGCAAAGCTGATAGCCAAACGTGTGCAAAACCGGGGAGGACATGGAAGCACTGATGATCATACCGGTTATTATGCAACCTTTGAAACTGAAAAGGGAGAAAGACTGGAATTCAATGTAGGAGGTCAATTTTACAGTATGAATACAGAGGGTGATGCAGGAATGCTCACTTATAGAGGAACAAGGTTTATGGGTTTTGAGAGAGAACAGTTGTAGAAAGGATACTATTATGGAAAACAGCATATTTGTCATTACCGCATCGGTGCAGTACCTCAATCAGTGTCTCAATGAGCTGCAGGAGCTTGATGGAAGCGTGCGAACAGTAAAGCTTACGGACAATGGAATAGCCATTATTGAAACAAAGCAGAATAAGAATGACTTCATACACAAAGTCAAGGCTAAAAGCCCGATATTTTTAAGGCATATGAATGCGGTGGACTACATACTGGATATAGCTGATGACGGACCTGAGAAAATAGCCGCTTCAGTCAGAGGTTACGCCGGGATTGTACCTGGCCGGAGGGTGGCTGTTCAAGTCAGGAAAGGCACAGGGGCATATTCCTATGGCCCAATGGATATAAAAAGAACTATTGATGGAGTGCTTGAGGATATTTTGGATGCAATTCCGGAGGTCAAGGAGCCGGAATTGATAATATCCATTATGATGTGCAGTGGAAAATGCTATATAGGACTCGGCTGTCCTGAGGATAATATCTCAGCATGGTCTGGGGGGATGATGCATTATAGAAAAAGTGAAGATGATATATCAAGAGCCAAGTTCAAGCTGATGGAAGCAATAGAGGTATTTCATATAGATATGGGCGTGTATCATTCTGCACTGGATCTTGGAGCTGCTCCGGGGGGATGGACTTCGGTGCTTTTGGAGCATGGCCTTCAGGTTACTGCAGTTGACACGGGAGATATGGACGAAAGACTGTATAAGTATCCGGGCTTTAGATTCATAAAGAAAAATGTATCCGAGTTGGAGCTTGAGAAGGAGAGCTTCGACCTTCTTACTTCAGATATAAGCTGGAATCCTAAGAACACAGCCAGGCTTTTAGTAAAAGCTTCGGAATATCTGAAGGAGGGCGGCGCAGCTGTTGTGACACTGAAGCTTATGGGAGACAAGGTAAGAAGGACGATAAAGGAAGTACTTGCCATATATGAAGAGGCATTTGAGATACTTAAGATAAGGCAGTTGTTCCACAACAGGGATGAAGTTACCCTTTTCCTAATGAAAAGATAAATGGGATAATGAGTAAAGGGAGTGAGGAAATGAAAGCTGAAAGGTTAAGGATAGGCAATACCATAGGACTTGTGGCTCCTGCAAGTCCATCTGATTCCAGAAAGGCGGAAAGGGCTATAAAATACCTTGCTGAAATGGGATATGGTGTCAAGGCTGGAAGATCGGTGTTCAGCAGCAGGGGCTATCTGGCCGGAAGGGATGAACTGAGGGCAGAAGATATCAACAGCATGTTTGCAGACGATGAGGTAAAGGCTGTTTTCTGTTTGAGGGGAGGTTATGGTTCGCAGCGTATACTGGATATGGTGGATTTTGAGCTTATCAGTAAGAATCCAAAGATATTCATGGGCTACAGCGACATCACAGCCTTACTCATTGCTATCTATCAGAAATGCGGACTTATAACCTTCCATGGACCTATGGGCTGGGATTTTGCAGGAGGTCTCCCAAAAGCCACCAAGGCAGCGATGAAAAAAGCAATCGAATGCAATGAACCCATAGGGGAGGTTCCAAATCCCGAGATACCGAAGGTTGTTGCAGAAGGCAGAGCCAAAGGGGCTTTAGTTGGAGGAAACCTTTCGATAGTAGTGGCTTCTCTTGGTACACCATATGAAATTGACACAAAAGGCAAGATACTGTTGCTGGAAGATGTATTCGAGGAGCCATACAGCATTGACAGGATGCTGACACAGCTCAGATTGGCGGGAAAGCTCAAGGATGCGGCAGGTATCGTACTGGGTGATTGGGGAGATACAGAACCGAAAGAACCTGAGGAGAGTCTCAGTCTTGAAGAGGTTTTTGGGGACATTTTTGGGAATTTTGACAGACCGGTGCTGAAAGGCTACAAAATAGGGCACTGTAAGCCTAACCTTACGGTTCCTATCGGGGTTGAGGCGTGTATAGACACAGGAATGAAGAGCTTTAGAATTCTTGAAGAGGCAGTCAGGTAGCTCCGTGAACCGGGGAGCATATTTGGTGCTGTTTCAATCCTATTTGCTTATATAATGCTGATTTGCAGATAACGAAAAAACTTGATAAAGGTAACAGGTATGTTATAATATAGAGGATTAAAGGAATTAAGCTTTCTAAACAGCAATGATAAAGTAATAGTTACTTCATTGTTTGGTTTTAGATATAAACAGCAGCAAAAGATAAATTGCGTAATTACATAATTAAGGAGGAAGCAAATGAGCTCAAAATTGGAGAAAATTGAAAACAATGTTGCGACATTGGAAATATCAGTATCACCGGAGAAGCTTGAGGAAGGCCTGATGAAGTCATATCTCAAGAATGTAAAGAAATTTAATATTCCCGGTTTTAGAAAGGGTAAAGCACCGAGAAAAATAATCGAGAGACATTACGGAGAAGCAATATTCTATGAGGATGCAATAAATATTGTCTGCCCGGATGCTTACGATGAGGCAGTGAAGGAGCATAATCTGGAGCCTGTTGACAGGCCTGACATAGACATACTTGAGATAGAAAGCGGCAAAGGTTTGGTTTTCAAGGCTGAGGTTACTGTGAAGCCTGAGGTTGTATTGGGTCAATACAAAGGAATAGAAGCAGAAAAAAAAGAGTATAATGTAACTGACGAAGATGTAGACAAAGAAATAAATGCAATGAGAGAGAAAAATGCCAGATTAGTGGAAGTTACAGACAGACCGGTAAATAATGGCGACATTACTATAATTGATTTTAAAGGGTTTGTTGACGATAACCAGTTCGAGGGGGGCACTTCAGAGAACCATAATCTTGAGATAGGCTCAGGACAATTCATACCGGGCTTTGAAGAGCAGCTGATAGGCGCAGAGCTTGGCAAGGAAATCGATGTCAATGTTCAATTCCCAGAAGAGTACCATAGTAAAGAGTTGGCAGGAAAACCTGCATTGTTCAAGGTTACAGTAAAAGAAATCAAGGAAAAGCAGCTGGTGGAGCTTGATGATGAATTCGCAAAGGATGTAAGCGAATTTGATACTCTTGAAGAATTGAAAGCGGATATCAGGAAGAAGAGAGAAGAAGAATCCAAGAGAATTGAGAAACAGCAGTACGAGGATGAAGTGGTCAATAAGGTTGTGGAAAATGCAACCGTTGATATCCCTGAGGTAATGATTGATGCACAAGTGAATATTATGTTGAGGGATTTTGATTATCAGTTGAGATATCAGGGTCTGAACCTGGAGACTTATCTTAAATATATGAATATGGATATTGAAAAGCTCAAAGAGTCATATAAAGATGTTGCTAAAAACAGAGTCAAGAGTCAGCTGGTGCTTGAGAAGGTGGCTGAAGCTGAGGGTGTTGCAGCTACAGATGAAGATTTGGACGCAGAAATTGAAAAGACAGCAAAGCATTATAATCAGGATATTGAAAAGTTCAAGAAAACCCTAAAAGAGGACGAAATAGAATATATAAAGGATGGCGTAATAATCCAAAAGACTATTGATTTCCTCGTAGAAAACAGTGTGGCAAAATAAGGATGATCAGCAATTCTAAGTCAGGAGGAGGATGCTTATGAGTTTGGTACCTATAGTTGTTGAACAGACAAATAGAGGAGAACGTTCCTATGATATTTATTCAAGACTTCTTAAAGACAGAATAATTTTTCTGGGCGATGAAGTAAATGATGTTACAGCAAGTCTGGTGGTCGCACAGCTTTTGTTTCTCGAAGCTGATGACCCTGATAAAGAAATCAGCTTTTATATCAATAGTCCGGGAGGCTCGATAACAGCAGGTATGGCAATATACGATACAATGCAGTATATCAAACCGGACGTATCAACCATATGCATAGGAATGGCCGCCAGCATGGGCGCTTTTCTGCTGGCAGCAGGAGCAAAGGGAAAGAGGTTCTGTCTTCCAAACAGCGAAGTCATGATTCACCAACCTTCCGGCGGAGCACAGGGTAAGGCGACAGATGTGGGCATATATGCTGAAAGACTGATAAAAAGCAGGAAGAAGTTGAACGAGATACTTAGCGAGAAGACAGGACAGCCGATAGAAAAGATCGAGAGGGACGTTGAAAGAGATTATTTCATGTCAGCAGAGGAGGCTAAGGAATACGGACTTGTTGATGAGATCCTTGTTAAGAGAAGGTAGAGTGAGGTGAAAAAATGGCTAAATTTGACGATAAGAAACAGCTGAAATGTTCTTTCTGCGGAAAGAACCAGGAGCAGGTCAGAAGATTAATAGCAGGGCCAGGGGTATATATATGCGATGAATGTATCGAGCTTTGCCAGGAGATCATCGATGAGGAATTTGATGAGGAATTGGATACAGAGCTGCAGGATGTTCCAAAACCTGCACAGATAAAAGAATTTCTTGACCAGTATGTCATTGGGCAGGACGAGGCTAAGAAGGCTTTGGCAGTTGCTGTATACAACCACTATAAGAGGATAAATTCAGACTACAAGATAGACGATGTTGAGCTTCAGAAGAGCAATATCGCACTTATCGGTCCTACGGGTTCAGGTAAGACGCTGTTGGCTCAGACACTTGCAAAGATGCTGAACGTTCCATTTGCAATAGCAGATGCGACTTCTCTGACAGAAGCAGGCTATGTAGGCGAAGATGTGGAAAATATCCTTTTGAAGCTGATCCAAAATGCGGATTATGACATTGAAAGAGCACAGAAGGGTATAGTATATATCGATGAAGTGGATAAGATAGCAAGAAAGTCTGAGAATCCTTCAATTACCAGAGATGTATCAGGTGAAGGAGTGCAGCAAGCTCTACTCAAGATACTTGAGGGAACTGTGGCTAGTGTTCCTCCACAGGGAGGAAGGAAGCACCCTCATCAAGAGTTTATTCAGATAGATACCACCAATATCCTGTTTATATGCGGCGGAGCCTTTGATGGTCTTGAAAAGCTGATAATGAACAGGACAGGGAAGAAATCAATGGGCTTTGTTGCTGATATACAGTCCAAGGATAAGCAGGACATAGGCCAGATATTGAAGAAAATAATGCCGGAAGACCTTTTAAAGTTTGGTCTCATACCGGAATTTGTTGGAAGGCTGCCTATTATAGTTACTTTGAATCCTTTGGACAAAAAGGCACTGGTGCAGATACTTAAAGAGCCGAAAAACGCTCTTGTTAAGCAGTATCAGAAGCTGTTCGAGCTTGATAATGTTGAGCTTGAATTTGAGGATGAGGCTGTTGAAGAGATCGCACAGAAGGCATTGGACAGAAAGACCGGAGCCAGAGGCTTGAGAGCTATATTTGAAGAGACAATGCTGAATGTCATGTATGACATACCCTCCAGGGATGACATAGACAAGTGCATAGTCACCAAAGAATCCATTACCGAGCATAAGGAGCCGGAGATAATATACCTTGAGCCGGGAGCCAAGAAAGCTGTCAAGAAGCAGCCCAGAAAAGGACAAAAAGCCCGCCGGGGTACAGCATCATAAATAAGAACCTGAATGAGCAACAAAATGGAGTGCCACAATACTACCCAATAAAGTAGTTGGAGGCACTCCTTTTCATATTAATAGAAAAATACGACATAGTTTGTAGCAAACTCCGACTATCGGGGAAGTATGTCCTCATCGCCTTTCAAAGCCAGCAAAATCACTGGCGGGGGTCCCATCTCTGCTTGCCCGTCTGGTTATTTTGCCCGAGGGTATTGCGTTCCGAGGTCAGTGAAAGGCTTCTTCGGAGATACTTCCCCACGTCGGTGTTGGTTGTTCTATAACAGCTTCTGCAATCCAGTGCTGCTACAAACTTTAATAGTGTCGCATCATTCCATTTTTGCACAACACCCTATTTTCATATTCCTCCCGACCAATTCTCGGGAGGGATTTCTATTATGCAGCAATTAATATCCTTCATATCTATTTCCACATATTTGGAGACAAGGCTGCATATTTTCTCCAGAAGATTTTTTCTGAGCTCCGGAGTCCTGCCCGGGTACATGGTTATCTCAACATATACAAAATTACTGCTTCTGCTTTCATGAGCACTTCTCAACTGTGGAGGAGCCTCATAGAGAATAACCTGTCCCAGCCGCTCATCAATATTAAGTATATCCACTAATGCTTTTCTTACTTCCTTGACCAGAATGGGTTTCTGAAAAGGAAGAATTGTCGAAGATATATGAATTTTAACAATCGGCATCTCACACCTCCTAATATTACATTATATAGAACTAATTAAAATTATTCAATTTACCCCAAATTTATTCCCAAGCGAAATTTCTAAGTGAACTGTCAAATATTTCGTCATTACAGGATAAAAAAAAGTCACGGGCAAATAATATAACCAATGCATTATCAGCACGAATCAAATGATTATCGAGGTTTGATCTGTCCACTAATAGAATCAGCGAAGGTCAAAGCTTCATTCTGCATTGAATTCACGTAAGAGAGGGAGGAAGACATTATGTCACAATTGTTTATAGTTATCCAGCTGTTTTTTGCAGTTGTTATCGGAATGTATTTTTTGAACCTGCTAAGGGGTCAGCAGAATAATAAGGTTGCTATAGAGAAAGAATCACGAAAAGAAATGGAAAAGCTTCAGCATATGCGGGATATTGAGCTTACAAAGCCATTGTCGGAGATTACCAGACCTTCTGATTTCAGTGAGATAATCGGTCAGGAAAATGGTGTGAAGGCATTGAGAGCTGCTATATGCAGCCCAAATCCGCAGCATGTAATCATATATGGACCTCCCGGGGTAGGAAAGACAGCAGCGGCAAGATTGATACTGGAGGAGGCGAAGCGGATATTCAATTGTCCCTTCCGCAGTGATGCAAAATTCATTGAGGTAGATGCAACAACTGTGAGATTTGATGAGAGAGGCATTGCAGACCCTCTCATAGGTTCGGTTCATGATCCCATATATCAAGGTGCAGGTGCCATGGGCGTTGCAGGAATACCCCAGCCGAAGATAGGCGCAGTTACAAAAGCCCATGGAGGGATATTATTCATAGATGAGATCGGAGAGCTGCACCCAATTCAGATGAACAAACTGCTTAAAGTACTTGAGGACAGAAAGGTTTTTCTGGAAAGCGCATACTACAGCTCAGAGGATACCAATATACCATTTCATATACATGATATTTTCCAGAACGGATTGCCGGCCGACTTCAGGCTTATTGGAGCCACTACAAGAGGTCCCGAATCCATCCCTCCTGCATTGAGATCAAGGTGTCTCGAGATATACTTCAGGTCATTAACTCCTGATGAAATAAAAACAGTGACAGAAAATGCTCTTAAGAAAATAAAGTTTGAAAGCGAAGAGGGCGTGACTGAACTTGTAGGAAAATATGCCACAAATGGCAGAGAAGCTGTGAATATAATTCAAACAGCTGTGGGAGTGAATATAAACGAGGGCAGGAACAAGGTTACCATTAGCGATATAGAATGGGTGCTCAATAACGGACAGTACAGTCCAAGGCCGGAGAGAAAGATAAATGATGAGCCTCAGATAGGCTATGTCAATGGCCTTGCGGTTTATGGCCCCAACATGGGAACACTCCTTGAGATTGAAGCAACGGCAGCAAGCTGTTTGAAAGGGATGGGAAAGCTGGTAGTTACCGGTATAGTGGATGAAGAAGAGATTGGTTCCAGGGATGGAAGGACAATCAAGAGAAAAAGCATGGCTAAGGCTTCCACTGACAATGTACTTACCGTAATCAAGAAATATCTGGGTATAGATCCCGGTGACTATGACATCCACTTGAATTTTCCGGGAGGCACACCTATAGATGGGCCTTCTGCGGGAGTTACTATAGCAGTAGCCATATACTCTGCAATTACCAACTCTTATGTAGATAACAAAATCGCGATGACGGGAGAAATATCAATAAGGGGAAAGATAAAAGCGGTAGGCGGTATCATTCCGAAGGTTGAGGCTGCAATGCATGCCGGGGCCCAAAAGGTACTGATTCCAAAGGAGAATTGGCAGGAGATATTCAAGAGCTTTGAGGTGGAAGTTATACCTGTGGATAGTATTGTTGAAGCTGTCAACATAGCAACTATGAGGCAGCCTGATGCGAAGGTCCTTATCGCACAGCCTGTAGAAGCGAACGTGCTGGCCGCTGCTGCAATGAATAGAGCTCCATCAATACAGGCGAAAAGTGATATATGCTGATAATTTTTCTCCATAGTTGATAAATTCGCCCCATAAAGATATAATAAATAAGACCAAACTTTAGTCTTTAATCCAACATTTTCATATAGTATTACGGGAGTTGATAATATGCAGAAAAGAAAACAGGATATCAAGAGATTGCCATTGCTGCCACTTAGGGGGTTGAGCATATTCCCATATATGGTTCTGCACTTCGATGTGGGCAGGGAAAAGTCTATAAGGGCTTTGGAAGAAGCCATGATTAATGATCAGCTTATCTTTCTGGTGACTCAGAAGGATGCACATACGGATTTGCCTACCACCGAGGATTTTTACGAGGTAGGTACAATATCAAAAATAAAGCAGCTCCTTAAGCTTCCGGGAGACACCATAAGAGTTCTTGTAGAAGGACTCACCCGGGCTGAAATAAGAGAGATAGTCTCGGAGGAAGCTTATTTCCTTGTGGATGTGGAAGAGCACCAAGAAGTTGAAAAAAGAGCAGACCTTGAGTTGGAGGCTCTGCGCAGGAGTGTGCTGGGAGTTTTTGATGAGTACATCAAAGCTAATCCCAAGGTTGCCCCTGAGACCCTTGTTACTGTCTCAGACATAGAAGATGCATCGAGATTTGCCGATGTAGTAGCCTCCAACCTTACTATTAAGATAGAAGAAAAGCAGGAGATCCTTTCTTTATTTGATGTAAAAGAAAGGATGGAGAAAATTTACGAGATACTATCCAGAGAGCTTGAGATCCTTGAAATTGAGAGAAAAATCAACTCAAGGGTTAGAAAGCAGATAGATAAATCCCAGAAGGAATATTATCTGCGAGAACAGCTGAAGGCTATTCAGCGGGAGCTGGGGGAAAAGGAAGGACACGCAGACGATATAGAGCGATACAGGGAAAAACTTTCAGCACTTGAAGTGCCCGATGAGGTAAAGGATAAGGTGGAAAAAGAGCTGGATAGGCTGTCAAAAATGTCCCAAGGCTCTCCTGAGGTAGGCGTCACAAGGACATATCTGGATTGGATATTTGATCTTCCTTGGAATACTGAAACCGAAGACAATCTTGACATAAAAAACGCCAGAAAAGTTCTTGATGAGGATCATTACGGTCTGAAAAAAGTTAAGGAGAGAGTTCTGGAGTATCTGGCAATCAGACAGCTTTCCAACAATATGAAAGGACCAATACTATGCCTGGTAGGACCTCCCGGAGTAGGAAAGACTTCCATAGCAAAATCCATCGCAAGAGCTATGGGAAGAAAGTTCACCAGGATGTCCTTGGGTGGTGTACGGGACGAAGCAGAGATAAGAGGTCACAGAAGAACCTATATCGGGGCGATCCCCGGCAGAATAATATACTCAATAAAACAGGCCGGTTCTAAGAACCCATTGTTCCTCTTCGATGAGATAGACAAACTGGCCAGTGATTTTAGAGGGGATCCTGCGGCTGCATTGCTTGAGGTTCTTGACGCAGAACAGAATAAGGATTTTAGGGATCATTATCTTGAGCTGCCTTTCGATCTTTCAAAGGTGATGTTCCTTACAACTGCAAATTCGGTAGATACCATACCGGCGCCCCTTTTGGACAGGATGGAGGTAATATACCTTTCAGGCTATACTGAAGAGGAAAAGCTTCACATAGCTTCCGACTACCTTGTGCCTAAG
>JAWLHF010000057.1:0-20945 GCA_041690515.1 Clostridiaceae bacterium
TGAAAAAGTATCACAGGATTTTTCCTGCACGGTACTTTTTTTCTTTAAAACTCATAAATATAAGTATTTTTTACAACCCAGCGTAGTACAATTTACTGTACAAGTTTTGTACTGAATAAGCTACATTAAGATCCTGCATTATGGTCGGCAGACATCTCTGGAGAGCAGCTACGCTTCAGGATGTTTGCCGTAACAGAATCAAACAGGATTTATGCAGCTTATATAACTAAAAGTAGGGGGTAAAAAGTATGAAGAAGATTATCAATAAGCCGGAGAACGTTGTTGACGAAATGCTCAAGGGGGTAGTGGCGGCACACCCTGACTATGTGAGGAGGCTGGAAGGCACAAATGTACTGGTAAGATCAAGTGCCCCAAACCAAAAGGTTGCACTGGTAAGCGGGGGAGGGAGCGGTCATGAGCCAACCCATGGGGGTTTTGTTGGAAAAGGCATGCTTGATGGTGCAGTAGCCGGAGCTGTATTCACATCACCTACTCCGGACCAGGTCTTTGAAGCAATAAAAGCAGTGGACGGAGGAAAAGGAGTTCTTTTGGTAATAAAGAATTATACAGGAGATATACTGAATTTTGAAATGGCCGCAGAGATGGCGGAAGCTGAAGGTATTAAAGTAGATAAGGTTGTAGTGAATGATGATGTAGCAGTTGAGAACAGCACCTGGACATCAGGGAGAAGGGGAATAGCGGGTACTATATTCGTACATAAGATAGCAGGCGCAAAGGCAGAGACCGGTGCAGGGCTTGAAGAAGTTAAACTGACGGCGGAGAAGGTAATTGCAAATGTAAGGTCAATGGGAATGGCTTTGTCTCCATGTGTAGTACCGGCTGCCGGAAAACCCAGCTTTACACTGGAAGATAATGAAGTGGAAATTGGGATGGGTATTCACGGAGAACCGGGAACACACAGAGAGGAAATAAGAACTGCAGATGAAATTGCAGATCATCTTCTTGGGAAAATCCTGGAGGACATGCCGCTAGATAAAGGCAATGAGGTTGCAATAATGGTCAATGGCCTTGGAGGAACACCCCTTATGGAGCTTTACATAGTCAACAAACGAGTGTCCGAAGTACTAGGTGAAAAGGGTGTTGATATTGTTCGCACATACGTAGGGAATAATATGACGTCCCTTGAGATGGCAGGTTTTTCGATAACAGTGTTGAAGCTGGACAGGGAGCTTAGAGAACTGCTGCTTGCTCCTGCTGATACACCGGCCTTTGTGCAGGTATAAGGCAGAGCGGTTTTTACCGGGAGGCTTACAAATACCGCAGGAGTATGCTTCACTCGTAAAATACTCCTGTGGTACAGGTCTTCCGGTTTAGAACAATTATAGGGGGGAAGGCAATGGACTCAAGTGTTTATTCGGCGATTATGGAGATAGGCCAGGCAATATGCGATAATAAGGAGATGCTGACAAATCTGGACGCTGTAATTGGAGATGCAGATCATGGAATAAATATGTCGAGAGGTTTTGATGCAGTAAGGGCAAAGCTTGAAGGCTCAACTGGAGAGGATATCTCAGCTGTACTTAAAAAGGTTGGAATGACTCTTATATCGACAGTCGGTGGGGCTTCGGGACCCCTTTATGGGACAGCATTCTTAAGAGCCGCCGGCGCAGTGCAGGGAACAAATATGATAACCGGTGAAAAGGCTATGGAGATGCTTGGGGCGGCAGTACAGGGAATAAAGGACAGAGGCAAGGCGGCAAAAGGGGAGAAGACAATGCTGGATGCTCTTGAACCTGCATATGAAGCTTTTTCACAGGGCGTAAAGGAGGAAAAAAGCCTTCTCGGATGTCTTGAAGCGGCTTGCAAGGCTGCTGAAGACGGGGTTCAATATACAAAGACAATAAAGGCAACAAAAGGCAGGGCATCATATCTGGGGGATAGAAGCATAGGACATCAGGATCCCGGAGCCACCTCATCCCTGATAATCCTCAGAGCATTGACCGAGTTTTGCAGAACTGTGACCCTGGAGGATTAAAGTATGGTTGGAATAGTAATTGTATCCCATAGCGCAAAGGCGGCTGATGGAATAAAAGAGCTTGCGCTGCAGATGAGCGGCGGCAGTAGTTCAATTGAAGCAGCCGGTGGCCTGACTGATGGAAGTATAGGGACTGATGCGGTCAGGATCATGGAAGCCGTTAGAAAAGTAGATGACGGAGATGGTGTTGTCATATTGGCAGACCTTGGCAGTGCAGTATTGAGCAGCAGCCTTGCTTTGGAGCTTATTGAAGAGGCTGTCAGAGAAAGGGTTAAGATTGCTGATGCACCGATTTTGGAGGGGACGATAATAGCTGCAGTCCAGGCATCCATAGGTGACACTGTGGAGAATGTACTGGTAGCTGCAGAGGAATCCCGCAGCTTGCATAAGAAAGTATAAGTGTGAAAATGATATTTCAAGAAACAAGCAAAATTGCAGAAAATACGGAGGTATGAAGCATATGAAAAAGGATTACAGGGTTATATGTCTGATAGATGAACAATTTGAGGACCTTGAATTATGGTACCCGATTCTGAGACTTAGAGAGGAAGGAATAGTTGTACACATTGCCGGAGCAGAGGCTGGAAGGAAATATACTGGCAAATATGGTGTTCCAGCAGTATCCGACTACAGTTTCGATCAGATTGAAAGCGGAGAATATGAAGGTCTGCTTGTTCCGGGAGGATGGGCTCCTGATAAGCTTAGGCGGTACCCGGAGGTTCTTGAAATTGTAAAAAGCATGAATGACAAGGGAAAGCCCATTGGACAGATATGCCATGCTGGCTGGGTGCTGATTTCCGCAGATATCCTCAGAGGCAAAAGGGTAACAAGTACTGTAGGAATAAAAGATGATATGACAAATGCAGGAGGTATATGGATAGATGAGGCTGTAGTAGTAGACGGTAACATAGTATCAAGCAGAAAGCCCCAGGATTTGCCCTATTATATGAAAGCATATCTGGAGCTCTTGAAAAAAGGCTGATCTTGTCGGCCATGAACCTGTGATTGCCAAGCATTCACGGGTTTGTTGCTTTTTATGTACCTTTGACACCTTCCACCAAACATTACATCAGTGAGAAGGAATTTAGACTTATGAAAAAGACCGCAGTACTAATCAACATCTTCAGAGGGCCTAAGGTCATACAGGAGCGGCAACAAAAAATAGTTTCTTGTAAAGGAGCAGCTGATTGAATCGTTTGATGATACGTGTATCATAACCAAGATGAAGGAATATATCTATGTACTCCTCCTCGCTTCGTATGTGCTTTCCCCTGTCAAGCCATGACATACATGAGTTGCTTAAGTAGGAACCCTTGAAAAAACAAGGTTCAATGACAAATATCTTTCCGGAAGAGTTTAACACTCTTCTGAATTCGTTTAAGTATTGGGATATGTCCTTTGAAGCAATGTGGTGAAGAACTGAGACAATAAGAATGTAATCCACCGAAGAATCCGGAACAGGGAGAGCATTACCTTCAAGATTATTGAATTCATATTCAGGATTGGTCATCTTCGCATATTCGATCCTTTTTGCATCACAGTCCATTCCAATATAGCAGGAGGGGTCAAACAATACTGAGCATGAACCTATTCCGCATCCGAAATCTATTACTTTCTTATTCTGAAAGTCTATGTTGTCTTTGATGGTATTATGAACATACCTTTTAAAGAACCAATCCGGTCTGATAAGATGATGATATAGCGTCGGGGATAGCTCCACTTACGATTACACCGCCTTATAGTAATAGATGAATGTAAAATCCTTCTAGAATTATACTAGAATATTATAACCAATGTAATAGTAATTATTTAGGGATGTAGTACTATTGATATTATAAGACGGTTACAAGAAGGAGAATGATACCCTTTGTAGAATAAATTATCAAAGGGACAGCAAAATGAGAATAAAATGCATCCCGTAATTCAGGGGGATATATAATATATGAAAGCGTTAAAAAGGATAGTATTCTTCATAAATAAACATGCAATTCTTGTTCTTATGATTTTGATATGTCTGACCGGCAGTTTTCTCCTGTTGATACAGAGGGAAGATACCAATGTGTTTATATACAAACCCAGATATCATTTCTATTTTATAGCACAGAACTCAGTGGACCCCTTCTGGAGGGAAGTGAGACAAGGCATGGAGGCTGCGGCTAAAGAGCACAGGGTCGTGGTGGAGTTCAACGCTCCAAGATTCAACAGTCCTCAGGAGGAGATGAGGTTTCTGGATATAGCCGTTACATCTGAGGTGGATGGGATAATTACTCATGTATCAAGCGGTACAGGCTATACAGACTTGATTGATAAGGCTGTGGATAAAGGAATACCTGTTGTTACAATTGAAAACGATGATAAGAATAGTAATAGAAACTCCTTTGTTGGTACTAACAGTTTTCAGCTTGGAAAGGCAGCTGCAGAGCTTATGATAAAGGCTACAGGAGGAAGAGCGAATATTGCTGTCATTGTCAGCAACGACCTTGAACTTGATGCAACCAGCCAGAACCTTAAAATGAACGGTTTTTTAAGCACTATCAAAGAATACCCTGATATGAAGGTGATAAGAAACTATACATCAAAGATGGGAATCCTGAGTGCGGAAGAAATAACCCAGGAGATAATCAGCGGTTCTGATGGCATCAATGCAATATTTGCTGCAAATTCAGTAGATACAATAGGTTCGGCACAGCTGGTGGTGGACAGGAACAAGGTTGGAAGCATTACTATTGTAGGCTATGGGGATACAGAGGATATACTGAGGTATATAAGCAAGGACATAATATATGGGTCTGTGATGAGCGATCCTTACAAGATGGGTTATGAAAGTCTGGAGGCGTTGATTGATATTAAGGAGGAGCACAATGTCTCTACCTTTATAGATACGGGAGTTAAGGTTATTACAAAGGAAAATATAGATGAATATGAGCAGAAATCCGCTGAAATGAAAGAATAGCTGGTGATGACATGAATAAAGAAATGTTTACATTTACTGGTATAAGGAAAAAGATGATCATATATTATCTGATAATGACAATACTGTTGGGAGTCACAAGCCTATTTTCGTATTACAATGCTAAGGTCATACTCATTAGGATGAGTACGGTCATTACAGATTATGTATATCTAAACAGCCTGAACGGTAATGTCAATCTTCTGATGACAGAGCTTGAGAAGTATCTGACAACAAAGTCTTCTGAGAATCTCCTAAATTATTATAATGAGTATAATAATCTGCAGGAAAAGTCCTTGAATATACCGAGAGAGGCAGTGTATGACAATGATTACCTTATGTTGAAGGACATCGGTTTTATGATAGACAACCTGCTGGTGGAGACTGATAATGCCGTAAAAGCAAAAAGAGGAAGAATAAGCAGCGAGTACATATCCCATTTCACCAGGTCTAATCAGATAAGTGAGAATATAAAATTCTATATCAACATACTTTTGGGGGACAAGCTGCAGAAGGGGTCCGAGAAATACACCACCATAACTAACAATATGAATTATCTTAGCTATGCAAATATTATCATAATCATCGGTTCCTTGTTCATAAGCCTTTATCTTGCAATAGTATCGACTTATAGGCTTACAAGACCGATAATTGAACTTTCCCATTCTGCTGAAAGGGTTTCAGAAGGAGATTTTGATGTCAGCCTTTCTGAAATCAGGACTGATGATGAAATTAAAGTACTTGCCAATGCATTTAGCAAAATGATAGCCAGTATAAAAAGCTATATTGACGAGCTTAAAAGGCAGGCTGAGGTGGAAAAGCTTCTGAAGGAGCAGGAGATGCAGAATCTGAGGATAAAGAGCCTTTTAAAGGATGCGGAGCTTAAGTCACTTCAGTCGCAGATTAATCCTCACTTTTTGTTCAATACCTTGAATGCGGCATCCCAGCTTTCCATGATGGAGGGTGCGGATAGAACATCAGAGTTCATAGAGAACATAGCAGAGCTGTTCAGGTACAATTTAAGAAAGCTTGATGAACCTGCGACTCTGGCTGATGAAATCAGATATGCCAAGAATTATATGTTCATATTAAAAACCAGATTCGGAAGCAGGATAGAATTTCATACCGATGTGGATGAGAGCCTTCAGAGTGTGAAGATTCCGTGTACCATAATACAGCCTATTATAGAGAATGCATTTATACACGGACTCCAGAATCTGGAGAGGGATGGAGAAATTCTCCTTTCTGTAGGATTACTCGGAGGTCAGATATTGATCGAGGTTGAGGATAATGGTGAAGGCATGACAGAAAAACAGGTAGCCGCCCTGCTGTCCCAGGGAAGGTATGAGAACCTTCAGAGAAAGCATGTCACAGGAATAGGAATATCCAACGTTATTGAGCGGCTGCAGCTTTACTATAATATGCCGGAGGTCAGCGATGTTATAGATATAAAAAGCAGACCGGGGTACGGGACCAAGGTCACCTTGAAGATACCTTATCGGGAGGAGACGGAGCAGGATGATGAAATTATTGATTGCTGATGATGAATACCTGGTAATAGATTCATTGAAGTATATTGTTGAGAGGTTCACCAAGGATGTTGAAGTGGCGGGAACTGCCAAATCCGGCCGTGAAGCCATAGAGAAGGCGATTGAACTTAAGCCGGATATTGTTTTTATGGATATACATATGCCCGGTATTGATGGTATAGACGCAATAAAGCAGATAAAAGCACTGAGCCCCGAGACAGAATTTGTTATAATAACAGCTTATGAGTATTTCAACTATGCAAAGGAAGCTATCAATCTGGGAGTTCAGGAGTATTTGCTGAAACCCATAAACAGGAATAAGGTAGCGGAAACTCTTGAGAAAATATGTGCTTCGATTGCTTCGAAAAGAGAGGCTCTTCAGAGGGAAATGCTCCTGAAGGAAAAAATGAACAAGGTGATTCCGCACTTGGAAGGACAGTTTATTTATTCACAGCTTCTTGATGGAAATGCCGAAAAGGATTTGGATTTTTATGAAGAGGTTTTTGGAATGAGAATAGGTCACGGCTATGTCATGATGGCAGTTGTAGAGGATAACAGAAGCCAAGGAAAGCAGGAGGGTATGAGGATCAGTCTTGACAGACAGAGGTTCTATGACGTATTTAGCATGGAACTAAAAAATCTCTGTCAATGTCTTATAGGACCTCCCCTTCTTGATAAAATGGTTGCCTATATACCTGCAGGGGAAAGAATTGATGCCTATGAAGCAAGGAATACATCCATAGATATTGCTTCAAAGCTGGCAAGGAAAATCGACGGAAATGTAGATATTATGTATAGGATAGGCATAGGAAGAATTTATGACCTGGGCAATTTCTCCAAGTCATGCAATGAGGCAAATATTGCAGCTTCTATGAAGAATCTTGATACCGTCATACATTATGAGGATATTGCAACAGCCAGTAAGGGTATAGATATGTATCCGGAAAGCCAGGAGAAGGAAATGATACGGAAGCTTCAGTCCATTGACAGAGATGGAGCTTGCGATGCCTTTGAAAGGATATTCCTTTGGCTGACGATGAACTATAAGGAGGACAAAGACAGGATCAAGTCAAGGATAATAGAGCTGTTTTTCCTTATAAACAGGTCTGTGCCCTTTTGCTCTGAGGATGACAGCTTAACAGCCCAGAGGTTTCTGAACAGTATTCTCAAAACCAAGGATCTTAGTGAGTTAAAGGTTGTATGTACAGCACATCTTGAGCAGTTAATATCGGGTATGAAAGAGGCCAGGGAAACTGAAATAAACTGCATCAGTGCAAAGGTGAAGAAGTACATAACAGAAAACTATCATAGAGAGATCAGTATGAATGATGCAGCTAAAGAAACCAATTTAAGCTACCACTACTTCAGTAAGTTTTTCAAGGATTCCATGGGGAAGAGCTTTGTGGAATATCTTACTGAGCTGAGGGTGGATAAGTCCAAGGAACTGTTGAAGGATACCAGTTACAGCATCAAGGAAATATGTTACAAGATAGGTTACAGTGATCCCAATTATTACTGCAAGATATTTAAAAAAGTTACAGGCATGACACCGACCGAGTACAGGGATAATAAACAATCCGGCGAGGTGATGAACAATGAAGCAGAATGATATGCTTCGAAAGGGAATAATGATCTTGCTCGCTCTTGTTCTGGTGCTGCTTTTTTACTTTGTTCTGAGGGAACTGGATATAATAAATATTGACGGCTACTTCAGCAAGAAAACCTTTGAGCAGAAGGACGACAAGGTCTTGATCGGCTTTTCTCTTGGTACCCTTAAAGAAGAACGATGGCTCAAGGACAGGGATATACTTATTGCAAAGATCAAGGAGATGGGGGCGGACATCATTGTACAAAACGCTAACAATGATGATCAGGATCAGCTTAAACAGGTAAAATATCTGCTTGAGCAGAATATCGATGTGCTGATAATTGTGCCCAATGATCTGGAGAAGGCTTCTGCTGCGGTGGAGATGGCAAAACGGCAGGGGGTAAAGGTCATATCCTACGACAGGCTGGTCTTAAGATCCAATTCAGACCTTTATATATCCTTTGATAATGAAAAAGTAGGAGAGTTAATGGCGGAATACATCATGGACAAGGTTAGTAAAGGCAGCTTGCTGATAATAAATGGAGCCAACAGGGATCACAACACAAAAATTATCAAGCAGGGATATGACAAGACATTAAGTGATGGTATAAAGGACAGTAACATTGAAATCATTGCAGAGGAATGGGCTGACAACTGGATGAAGGAATATGCCTTTGAAGTAACAGTGAAGGCAATCCAGGAAGGTAAGAAAATTGATGGTATCATAGCGGGAAATGACAGTTTGGCGGAGGGAGCTATTGAGGCTCTTTCAGAGCATCGTATGGCAGGCAAGGTTTATGTTGTAGGACAGGATGCTGACCTGGCCGCATGTCAGAGGATAGTGGAAGGAACCCAGCTTATGACTGTATATAAGCCTATAGAAAAACTGGCCGGAGAGACAGCCAGACTGGCAGTCATGCTGGCAGAGGGAAAGAGCCTCAATATAGAAAAGACAATATATGATGGCAGGTTTGATATCCCATATTTTGAGCTTGAACCTATACCTGTCCATAAAGATAATATAGATTCCACCATAATAAAAGATGGTTTTCACATGAGAGAAGAAGTGTACAGGAACTAAACAGGTCATGTGGATACAAAAGGCAAATCAAATAGGAAAGGCATTCTTCTCAAGTTTTATATCCTTGATGCGGAATGCCTTTTTATACGGAGGTATATATTATTTACTCTTATAAAGCTTCAAATCCAATGTATTGCCTACTATATGGATCTCCGACTTATCAACCATCATAGCAAGCAGATAAAGCTCTGTCCCGGTCTCGGACTCACCAGCCAGCTCCCAGTAATATTCTTCTATTTCTTCTGTTTTGGGTGAATTCAATGCCTTTACCAGCTTTTCGATTTTGTTGCTTTTTTCTTCTGAGAAGTTGCTTTTTAAAGAAATAACATAAAAATTGTCTATCTCCGATATATTGATATTAATATCTGAAGCTTCTATGGAGAGCATATAATTTATAAGCTCATCAACCATTTTGCTGATTCTTCTTCTTACATGCCTCATTATCATTCTTCCTTTCTAAATGCCTGAATAATAGGAATCATTGTCGTAGCAACTATTCCGGCTGAAAACCCGGTATTATACAGGTTCATACCGCCGTGAAGCACACCTACGCTTAAAACAACAGAAGAGTTTATAAAACCTGCAAGAACACCGTATTTCCATCCAAACTCCCCTGATATGGGAGCCAGACCTGTTCCGAACAATGCAGCAAGGATAATAGGAGGATCGGTGATACTCCATATCTTGCTTAAGCTTCCAAGGAAAACTCCCAATAATAACGGTATGGTATTCTTTAAGTGCTTTCCAAAAGCCCCAAAGCCTACAATAGTAAGTATGCCTCCTATGGTAGGACCGTTAAGGTCTGCTCCAATCAGATAAACATACAGCAATGCCATAATACCGTTAAGTCCCATATTAATAAGACTTATCCCAAAACCTTCAAGAGTTACGAGGTCACAAATCAATCGTCCGGTATATGAAAATACCCTTTTAAGATTTCTGAAGGATTTGCCATTCAAATAATAGCCCCAAATTATCATTAGTAAGAAGTTTAAGAGGAGGAACACAGTCAGGATCAAGTTATTCCCCGAACTCCATGAAATATTACTTTTTACCACAAAACCATAGGACTTAAAAATTGATACAAGAATTGTTCCGATAAAACCCGCAGTAAATCCTATGTTGTATAGATCATATCCCTGATGGACCTTAAGCATATGAGAAGATAACGGTGGAAGGACAAAACCTATACCTAATCCTATGACAACACTGATTATGATCCTTGCATATAATGGCTGATTGATAAAAAACATAAGCTCTGTAATAGTTGGAGCCATGCTGGTGCCAAAAAGAGCAATATAAATATACTTGGAGAAATTCTCTTTCTGGACCTTGGCATATAAAAACACACCTATGATTATTAGCCAAACATTGAATATATTTTTCCCAAACAGAGCAAAGCTGGACATTAAGAATATTGCGGCAATGGATATACCGTTGATGCTTATCTTAAGTCTGTACAGAATAAGAATTGACGCAAGTGTCAGCAATCCCGAATTGACAAAGGTCGCACCTATTCCTCCTATTGCGATATAATCAGTGATAAGAACATCCGGTTCCCTGATAATTGTGGACAGACCCTTGATAATATTCGATGGATTATCCGCCAAGAATCCGAATATTATGAAGGAGATTGCATAAATCAATAAGAACAGATATTTAGTACTGTTTTTGACAGGCGGACTGCTGGTGTCATGGATAGTTGGAATTGTATTGCTTATATAGAAACCCTCCTTTACTATAGTATGGAATAAATAGTATGTCGGATACATACTATTTATGATTACATAATATTATAGTTTAAAAACCTTCCTTATGCAATAATTCAGGGTTACAATCAGGATAGGAAGCAACTGCTAATGAGGAAGGAAAAAAGCTCAAATTTGTAGAATAAGTAATATACAGTATGCCAACAACTGAATATACGGATACACAGCAGAATAATAATCCGCGCTGAAGATAAAATATAAAAGGCAGAAGATTCAGGAGGTATAAGATGAGTAGTCTGAAAGTGTTGTTTGCTGCTTCTGAAGCAGTGCCCTTTGCAAAGACAGGAGGGCTTGCCGATGTGGCAGGAACTTTGCCGAGGGAACTTGTCAAGCTTGGACTTGATGTAAGGCTTGTAATCCCCAAATATAAGGCAATACCACAGAGCTTTGTGGATAAGATGGAGTATATAGGCTATGTATATGTGGATTTATCTTGGAGGCATCAGTACTGTGCTGTATTAAAACTGGAGCATGAAGGCGTGACTACATATTTTCTGGATAATGAGTATTATTTCAACAGAGATAGTTTGTACGGACACTTTGATGAAGCAGAACAGTTCGCTTTCTTCAGCAAGGCATTGCTAAAAGTGCTTCCCTTAATTGGTTTCAAGCCGGATATAATCCATTGTAACGATTGGCAGACAGGTGTTGTAAGTGTTTTTCTCAAAGCTCATTTTCTGCAGGATGAATTCTATAATAATATAAAAACATTATATACAATACATAATCTCAAATATCAAGGTGTGTTTCCGAAGGAGATACTGGGTGATATACTTGGCCTTGGATGGGATTACTTCAATGCCGACGGTCTGGAATTCCACGATTGTGTGAATTATATGAAAGCTGGCATAGCGTATTCCGACGTGATTACAACAGTCAGCAGGACATACGCTGAAGAAATAAAAAGTGATTTCTATGGTGAGAACCTTAACGGAATGATGAATAAAAGAAGCGATCGCATCCATGGTATTGTAAACGGAATAGATTATCAGGAGAATGATCCCCTAAATGACAAGAGGATCTTCAAGAATTTTAGTGTAGATAACCTGGAAGGGAAGTTAGAGAATAAGACAATGCTGCAGCAAGGTCTCGGACTTCCTCAGAAAACGGATACCCCGATGATAAGTATAGTATCCAGGCTGGTGGACCAGAAGGGTTTCGACTTGATTGACTGTGTGCTTGAAGAACTGCTCATGATGGATTTGCAGCTGATTGTGCTGGGGACAGGAGATGAACGATACGAAGAAATGTTCAAAAATGCGGCCTCCAGATATCCGGACAAAGTCTCAGCCAATATCAAATATGACGGTTTATTGGCTCAGAGGATTTATGCAGGCTCGGATATGCTGCTTATGCCGTCCCTTTATGAACCATGCGGTTTGAGCCAGCTTTTCAGCTTGAGATACGGCACTGTGCCAATTGTTAGGGAAACCGGCGGACTGAACGACACCATAGAGCCATATAATGAATACACAAGAGAAGGTACCGGCTTCACTTTTACCAATTATAATGCTCATGAGATGCTGGATGCGGTAAGGCGTTCAATTGATACCTATAAGAAGAAGGATGTATGGAAGTCCATAATAAGGAACGGAATGAAACAGGATTTTTCATGGAAAAAGTCCGCCCAGGAATACATGAAGCTCTATGAAAGGCTTGCTCTGGAGAAGGTTTAGTCTTCTACCTTCTGCAGGTTATTCATGTAATGCTGCTTTATACTTGTATAAAGCACACCATCAGTATTGACAGCAGCATATACTACATCAGATAATCTTTCAATATTGCGGCTTTTCAGCTGCTGCATGAGCCACTCCTTGGTCAGGTTAGCTTGCAGTAGGTTTTGCTCCAGTATATCACCATCTTTGATTATTTCTGTAGAAAGGCCTTTATACTTTGTATTAATATTCATGTCTTTTGGGGTAACAGGGAGAAATTCGGATTTTTTCAGCACACTAAGCTGCCCGTGGGACTCAAGTATCGCAAATTCTACTTCACCAATATCAAATACCCCTTTGTCACGAAGCTGCATTTCCAGATCATCAAGATGGTAACGCAGCTTTTTCATGTTCTTTTCCAGTATATTGCCGTTTTGTATTACAATCACGGGTTCTCCCTCAGTTAGTTTTCTCAATCTTAGACTTTTAAGATTAGAATAGTCAAAAGCAATAGTACATGCTGCTAAAAGTATAGGAGCAATGAGTATCCACATCCCTTTCACCATTTGTACAACATAAGAGCCCGATATTGAGCCGATGGTAATACCTACTACAAAGTCAAGGTATGACATTTGAGCCAGAAGCTTTCTCCCAACCAATCTTGTTAAAATCCCCAGTAAAGAGAATATAAGCAGAGATTTCCATATAACAAGGAATAACTGATCCATATTATTATCCTCCATATCCTGTTTATAAAGGTTACTTCTATATATAATTCCCTTCGTTCAGTTGAAATATTATTTTCATATTGGAGGAAAAGCTAAAAGCCCACCAGGGAGATAGGTGGGCTTAAGGTGGCTGGAAATTTGATTATACTGGTGAGCCGTTGAAACCGAATGTTCTTCCAAAGCCACCAAATGCGATTATCGCAAGTATGATGATGAAGAAGAAGCTATTGTCTATACCCCAGGACGGACCTGCAGCAAGAAGTATGAACAACAGGAGCAGGAGCAGAAAACCGTTGTTATGGCAAAGACCTGCAAAAGGTGATACTGCTGATCCCGGCAGGCAGCCAGCTGCTGCTACTCCAGGGTTGACTGAACCATAACTATTAGCCATAATTACACCTCCTTTCAGAAATACAGGTTGTTTCCCCTTTCTTCAATAACATACTATGTACATGCATGATAATTGTTACTAAAAGCATTAATATATTTTTTTCAAATGCAGATAATTAAGGTATCAGTCGATAGGAAGGAAGTGAGATCACTTTGAATAATAATGACATGGTAAAAAAAATAATAGGAATAGAGTGTCCTACTGATAAAGTCACCGATAGGGTAATAAATGTGCTGGAGGAGTATAACCTGGGAGGTGAATACCAAGTAACCTCAAGGCCGGACGAAGATTATGACGAAACAAGGCTGAGATTCTATAGGGCATTTTCCGAAACAAAGGACAATCCCGATCTGGTTATGGTTGTGAAAGAAGGAAAGGACGGTTATGTAGCAAAAATTGTGGATGCCTTTACAGAAAAATAAGGATATACTCTCTTTAATAATAATAATAAATAAAATAATTGAAAATTTCAAATAAACTTGATATTTCTTTAACAAAGGAGTAAAATTAAATTGTGAAATAATGAACAAAGTCATTTTTTATGAAATAGGGTGAATATATTGAGTGGGGAAATTGAGTGCATCCGAAAGATGCTTGAAGAGCATGGAATTTCGCATACCCATCAAAGAGAAGAGATTTTGAGCCTATTCATTGAAGACTCTAAGCATTACAAGCCTGATGAGGTCTTCAAGCTTTTGCGCTGCAAGGGTATAGGGATAGCTACTGTGTACAGGACACTGGAAATGCTGAGGGAATGCGATATAATCAAAGAGATCAGTGTGGGCAAGGAAAGATTTTACGAGTTGAAAAAAACCGACAACAAATACATATATGTGCATTTCAAATGTGATAAATGCGGTGCTTTCTACGATTATTATGACCTGGAAGCAGCACAACAGTACATTGAAGCGGTTAATTCAGCAGAGAAGAAGATGAATGTAAAGGTCAATGATGTCAATATCACAGTAAACGGGCTTTGCAGCAAGTGCAAGTAACAGAAAATCCATCCAACCTGGGAATAAAGATTCCGGGTTGTTTTTTTTGGATTTTTTCCTGAATTATAGGGATACTTAGATATAGAAATCCGGCTGTCAAGGGTAGGGATAAGATGAAAGAATACTTTGTGGATTTGCATGTACACATAGGACGGTCCTCTAAGGGTAAGGAAGTAAAAAAAGCCACGGCATCAAATCTGAATTTTGAAAACATAGCCTTTGAATCCTATCACAGAAAAGGCATTAATATAATTGGTGTTGTTGACTGTGCATCTCCATACATAATTGAAGACATAGAAGAGCTGCTGGAAAAAGGAGAAATCAGTGAGAAACCGGGTGGCGGAATGGATTATAAGGGAGGGCAGACGCTGATCCTCGGTGCAGAAATAGAAACCCATGAAGCTAAAGGCTGCAGCGCACACTCCCTTTGCTTTTTTCCAAAGTTTGATCTTCTGAAGGTTTTCTCAAAGGAGTTATCCAAGCATGTCAAAAATATGACAAGATGCTGCCATATGAGCCGTCTTAGCGGACAGGAGCTTTTTGATATTGTTGACGGTATTGGGGGTGTTTTCATTCCAGCCCATGTGTTTTCTCCCCACAAAAGTTTTTATGGCAACTGCTGCATATCCTTGCTTGAAATATTCAACCAGAAATCGTTTCACAGGATTCCGGCTGTTGAGCTGGGGTTGAGTGCTGACGCGGGTATGGCAAGTTTGCTGAGGGAGTTGGATGGAAAAAGCTTTATTAGCAACTCTGATGCCCATTCTCTGATCAAGATGGGAAGGGAATATAATATTTTTGAGATGCGGGAGCCTGATTATAATGAACTGGTTAAGGCGTTGAAAAGTGAAGATGGAAGAAGGGTAAAAGCAAACTATGGCCTTAATCCCATGTTGGGAAAGTATCATAGGAGCTTTTGCATAATATGTGATTCTGTCATTGCCGGAGAGCCTCCGGTATTGAGCTGTCCTGTCTCAGAAAAGCATCCGGTTGTTGTAGGGGTAAGGGACAGGATAGAGGAGATAAAGGATAGGAAAGATCCGGAGTTATCAAAACATGCACCGTACTATTATCAGGTTCCTTTGGAGTTTTTGCCGGGAGTGGGGCCTAAAACAATAAACAAGCTTATAAGCCGCTTTGGAAATGAGATGAGTATTCTGCACAAAGCTTCTTTGGCGGAGCTTAAAGAAGTAGTAAAAGACAGCATAGCAGAAAACATAATTCTTGCAAGGGAAGGAAGAATAGGAATAGGTGCCGGAGGTGGAGGAATATACGGGAAAGTAGAGGCTTGAATAAACAGAAGTGGTACGGCCAGTCTTATTCTAGGAGGATTTATGGAAAAGAAGGATAGGGACTTTTATCAAAAGAGAAGAATGGAAGTTTTCAGAGAAATTGTGAGAATACTATGGAATGGCGGGACGGCAAAAGATATAAACCAGCTGATTCTAAAGCTCATTAGAAGCGGAAGATACAAAGAGTCAGAGGAGTCAGTACTGAAGAAGCAGATTGGATTGTCTATGGGGCTGAACCCCGGTGATATGAATACAGAGATGTCGGCAGACATTGACGCGGCTTTTAATCTTGCCAGGGTAGAAAGACCGTTGGTTGCTGTTCTTAATGAGGTATGCGATGTATGCAGAAAACAAAATACTGATAAGCCATGTGCTGGAAGCTGCAGCCATGGGGCGACAGACTATAGTCAGGAAAAAGGCATAAGAATAGACAACGACAAATGCCTCACCTGTGGCTCCTGCATTCCTAACTGTCCATTGGACGCAATAATTGACAAGATTGAGTTTGTTCCAATAATAAAGCACCTTAAAGAAAAGGAAAGACAGGTCTATGCAATTATGGCTCCTGCATTCATTGGACAGTTCGGAGAAGGGGTAAGAGCAGGGCAGGTGAGAAGTGCGCTCAAATATATGGGCTTCAGGGATATGATAGAGGTGGCAATACTGGCAGATCTGCTTACACTCAGGGAAGCCTATGAGTTTGAAAGGCTGGTTCACAGGAAGGATGACTACCTGATCACCAGTTGCTGCTGTCCAATATGGATGAATATGGTTCAGAAGGGTTACCCAGAGCTGCTGGAACATTTCTCCCCTGCGGTATCACCTATGATTGCTACAGGCAGAGTGATAAAGGAACTTAATGAAAATGCTGTTGTGGTTTTTATAGGCCCTTGTATTGCAAAGAAGAATGAGGCTAAGGACAAAGAACTGGAGGGAGCTGTGGATTATGTACTTACATTCAGGGAGCTGGAAGAAGTCTTTAAGGCATTGGATATAGATCTTGCCGGTATGCCTGATGACCATAAGGAACAGTCTTCCACGGGGGGAAGGATATATGGAAAAACCGGAGGGGTGAGCAAGTCAGTAGAAATGGTTCTTAAGCGCCTTATGGGTGAGGCGGTTGATTTTAGACCGGTTCAGGCAGATGGGGTAAAGGCATGTAAGGAAATCCTTGATAAACTGAAAAATAACGAACTGGATGCCAACTTTGTTGAGGGGATGGGTTGCAAGGGTGGATGTGTGGGAGGTCCAAGATCTATACTCAGTATTGACAGGGCTGCTGAAGAATTAAGCAGATATGGGGAAGAAGCAGTATTTGAAAATCCTGTTGATAATGAGAGAATTTCAGCGATTATGGAGAAAACCGGGATAAAGGATGCAGAAGATATCATTGAAGGAAAAGGCTATATACTTTTAGGAAGGGATATATGAAAAATGAGAGCGATTACTTATCAAGGGGTAAAGGATGTCAAAGTGAAGAATGTCGGAGATCCTGATATACTCAAGGATGATGATTTGATCCTTAAGGTTACCTCCACTGCAATATGCGGTTCGGACCTGCATTTGATACATGGAATGGTGCCCAATATGCCGAAGGGGTTCATACTGGGCCACGAAACAATGGGTATTGTTGAAGAGACAGGAAAAGAAGTAACCAAAGTAAAAAAAGGAGACCGTGTAATAGTACCTTTTCCTGTTTCATGCGGACATTGCTGGTTCTGCCAGCACGACCTTTGGAGTCAGTGCGATAACTCTAACGCAAACGGTGAGGTAGGAGGCATATTCGGATACAGCAAGACTTATGGAGGCTATGATGGAGGCCAGGCTGAATACCTTAGGGTACCCTATGCCAATGTAGGCCCTTTTAAGGTACCTGAAGAGCTGACAGATGAGCAGGTGTTGTTTCTTACTGATATACTGCCTACCTCCTACTGGGGAGCGGAAACAGGAGGAGTCAAGAAAGGTGATACAGTTGCAGTTCTTGGATGCGGTCCGGTAGGGTTACTTGCTCAGAAATGGGCAGCATATATGGGTGCGGAAAGAGTTATTGCGGTAGATTACATTGATTACAGGCTGGAGCATGCAAGAAAATATAACAAAGTAGAAGCGCTGAACTTCAACGACTATGATAATACAGGGGAGTATATCAAAGAGATAACGAAGGGAGGAGCAGATGTTGTAATTGACTGCGTAGGAATGGACGGGAAGATGACAGTAGTTGAGATGGTTGAGTCTGCATTGAAGCTTCAGGGCGGCTCAAAATCTGCAATGGAAATTGCGACCCAGGCAGTAAGAAAGGGTGGGACTGTCTCCCTTGTAGGAGTATATGGTGCCAGATATAATGCCTTTCCTCTGGGAGACTTCTTTTCAAGGAATATTACCTTGAAAATGGGACAATGTCCGGCGCACACATATGTGGAGCCGATATTGAAGCTGATACAGGAGGGCAGCTTTGATGCTACTGACATAATAACCCATAAGCTTTCATTGGATCAGGGTGAACATGCCTACGAAATATTTGATGAGAAAAAGGATGAATGTATAAAGGTGATATTGAAGCCATAGCAGTGCTATGGCTTCAATATCAATGTTTGGAATCGGGTGTGCTGAAGCTTGGCGGTTGGGGATTTTCCACCCCAAAATATCTGCCTGGGGTTGACAAATCGAAATAAAGCTTTGAATCCTTGGTGATACCCCAATCCTTCAAGGAACCGGTATCCTGTATCCTGTTGAAGGCTTCCCTGAACATTGTGTTATGGGCTTCTTCCCTGTTTAACAGAAAATCTATGGTCTCCCTTACACCTTTGTCATTTATTTGTCTGTGGAGATACTCATATACCACTTTCGCCCTTTGTTCAGCTGCTATATTTGATAGAATATCAGCAGCCAGGTCTCCTGTCACATTGACATAGGAAGCTGTCCAATGATACCCTGATGCATTTGCCAGCATGGGGTTGAGTCCGGTCAATACATGGGCTTCGATATTTCCTATTGCGGCATTAGGAGCATCGGGATCATGACCATTCAGAAGATTTATTGTCTGAGCCACCATTTCCATGTGACTGAGCTCTTCGGAGGCGATGTCCATAAAAAGGTCTTTTATTGCCGGATCCTTGATCCTAAAGCTTTGTGACAGATACTGCATAGCCGCCTTCAGCTCCCCTTGAGGTCCTCCCAGCTGTTCCTGAAGCATTGCAGCATAATTTGGATTCGGTGCATCGACTTTTACCGGATGAAGCAGCTGTTTTTCATGTTTGAACATACAATCTACTCCTTTCTTTATATTATCTAGTATTCAGAGAAAGCAGCAAAAAAATACAAATACGCCATATTGCTTTTCTGCTGATGGCGTCCTCGTACAAGCCGGTGAAGCAGGGGTATTTTCTGTAAATAAATCGGTATGTTAAGTTTGATTTTAGCTGAATATAAAACTATAATATATCTGTGAGCAGGAAACGCTTGGTATATTTTAAATTGCTTATGAGAAAGGGTGTTATTCATGGAAAGACTCAGGGATTCAAAGTGCAGCGAGGTATTTAGGTATTTTGAAGAGATATCTGCCATTCCAAGGGGCTCAGGGAATGAAAAGCAGATAAGCGATTATATGGTAAGCTTCGCCGAAAAGTACGGTTTGGAAGTCACTCAGGACAATGCACTGAATGTGGTGATAAAAAAACCGGCGGCAAAGGGATATGAAAATGCGCCTGCTGTTGTACTACAGGGACATATGGACATGGTTTGTGAGAAAAACAAGGATACAGTACATGATTTTGAAAAGGATCCTATAAGACTAAGTGTTGTTGAGGATATGCTGTATGCTGACGGAACGACTTTGGGAGCCGATAACGGGATCGCGCTGGCTTATGCACTGGCACTGCTTGCATCGAAAGACATACCCCATCCCAGCCTTGAGGTCTTGTTTACATCCGATGAGGAAAATACCATGAGCGGAGCACCGGCTTTAGATGTAAGCATACTCAAGGGGAGATTGCTAATAAACCTTGACTCTGAAGAAGAAGGAAAATTCTTGGTCAGCAGCGCAGGCGGCATGAAAGCCAAGCTGGTGATACCGATAGAATGGGAAAAAGCACCCGGGAATATGAATGCATTCAGACTTTGTATTGGAGGACTGAAAGGCGGGCATTCAGGAATTGAGATAGATAAAGGCAGAGGCAATGCCAACAAGCTGATGGGCAGACTGATGAAAAGGATAATGAAGGAATGCACAGTATATATTACGGCGATAGACGGAGGCCTCAAGTCAAATGCAATACCCAGAGAGGCTGAAGTATTACTGTTATCTGATACAACCAGCAGATCCAGGATTGAAGTCATTGCAAAAGAACTGGAAGCAGTATACAAGAATGAACTGAGGGCAGTTGATCCTGATGTATATGTCAGAGTTGAAGATATAAATGATAAGTTTGATACTGTATTTTCAAAGACTACCGCGAATAGAGCCGTTGCTGCAATGGTAATGCTGCCCAACGGAATTCAGAGTATGAGCATGGAGATAGAGGGACTGGTTGAGTGTTCTACCAATCTGGGAGTAATAAATACAAAAAAAGATGAAATATGGCTGATAAATGAAATCAGAAGCTCGGTAAGAAGTCTGAAAAGAAATGTTTTCAGTCAGGTTGAGACATTGGCAGAAATGATAGGCAGCAGTGTAAGAATAGAATCGGAGTATCCCGAATGGGAATATAACCCGGACTCAAAACTCAGAAATACTTTTATAAAGGTTTATAAAGAAAAATACCGGAAGGAGCCTGAAATCATAGCGATACATGCAGGGCTCGAATGCGGAGTGTTTATGAACAAGATAAGCGGACTTGATGCGATATCCATGGGGCCTGATATGTATGACGTGCACACACCCAATGAGCACTTAAGCATACCATCCACCGAAAGGGTATGGGAGTTCCTGCTGGATGTTCTTAAAGCGATGAAGGAATGAGTGTAGAGGAGATG
>JAWLHF010000058.1:0-20922 GCA_041690515.1 Clostridiaceae bacterium
GTCCACGGGGAATACAGACACCTTAAGCAGCATGGGCAATTGGCAGAGAAGATGGGTGTTAGCAGGGAGAACGTATTCATAGGAGACATAGGTACAGTGCTGGAGTTCACAAAAGACTCAGGTCGTATAGCGGGGACAGTGGTTGCAGGAAAAGTCCTTGTTGACGGTCTGGGAGTAGGTGACGTAGGAAATATAGTACTCAGGGACAGGAAGCATCTGTCACAGGATGGACTCATAGTTGTCGTAGTAACCATAAGCAAGGAGATGGGTCAGGTAGTTGCAGGTCCCGATATTATATCCAGGGGCTTTGTATATGTGAGAGAATCGGAAGACCTTATGGAGGATGCAAAGAACGTTATCAAGGAAGCGCTGGCGAAGTGTGAGGAAAAACAAATAACTGAATGGGGCACTATAAAATCACAGGTGAGGGAAAGCCTGAGAGAGTTCATATATGTTAAGACAAAAAGGAATCCAATGATTCTTCCAATTATAATGGAGATATAATATCAGGAGGTCAATATATGTATGTTTATGACAAGGCTAATGAACTGGCCAGAGCTTTGACTGAATCAGAGGAATATAAGAGCTATAAAGTAGCAAAGGAAAGGGTAGATAGGGTTGACAGTGCCAGAGAAATGCTGAAGGATTTCAAGAAAAGGCAGTTTGAACTGCAGGCTATGCAGCTTTCAGGTCAGAAGCCTGATGAAGAGAAACTCAGCCGGCTGCAAAGCCTCTATCAGGTAATGGTACTTAATCCTGATATAGCAGAGTACCTGCAGGCAGAATTCAAATTCAACCAGATGTTTTCCGATATATATAGTATAATAGGTAAGGCAGTGGAAATAGATATTGATTTTCTAAAGCCCGAAAGCAAAAGTTAAGCCTTGATATTCAAGGCTTAACTTTTGCTATACACCAAGGAGGTGCTTGATTTTCATGGACAAAATGTTCGTAATAGTGAACCCTGTTTCAGCAAACAATACTACTGCCAAGGAATGGCCGCAATTTGCGGAGATCCTCATGAACTCGGGATATGAGTTTGAAACAGCGCTTACAGAATACCCGGGACATGCGACTATTCTTGTAAGGCAGGCGTTGAAAAGCGGCTATAGGACCATTATGTCTGTCGGTGGAGACGGGACGATGAATGAGGTGGTCAATGGTTTTTTTGAGAACAGGAGCATTTTGACAGAGGATGCAAGGCTTGTAGTTTTTTCAAGGGGGACAGGCTGTGATTTCATCAGGACTCTGGGAATAAAAAAGAGCATTGAGGAGCTGCTGACAGTACTGGAAAGAAATGAATCAAGGCAGATCGACGTTGGCAGGGTGGACTTTATTGATACGGATAATAATATAATAACAAGATATTTCATGAATGTTGCTGATATCGGCATAGGTGCAGAAACAGCCAACAGAGTAAACAAGCATTCCAAGGTGCTGAAAGGCTTCTTTTCCTTTATGCTGGGAGCAGTAAGTACAATAATACTCTACAAGAATAAGGATTTTGAAGTTGAAATTGATGGCAGTATCATATTAAAGGAAAGAATGAACAGTGTCATAATAGCAAACGGCAGGTATTTCGGCGGAGGAATGGAGGTAGCACCTGAAGCACTGGTTGACGATGGTACCTTTGATATAATCATTCTGGGAGATCTTACTAAGACAGAAATGATAAGGAGCTTTCCTCTTATTTACAGCGGCAAGCATTTGAGCCATCCGAAGGTGAAGCTGTATAGAGGCAGAAGTGTAAAAGTCAAGAGCGGCGGCAAAGGACTTATTGAGGTTGACGGTGAAATACCCGGAAGTGATGATGCAGAGTTCGAGCTCCTGCCTGGTATCTTGAATATCCTGGTATGATTAAATGGAATGTATATTGTAAAAAAGCATGGCCAGGCTGCTTGCATGACACAATGTAAGAATTCTAATGTCATAAGAATAAAGGGGAATATTTCACACATATTGAATGCAAAATATTATGTGTAGTGAGAAATATCAAATAAAAAAGTTGAAGAAAAAAACATATAAGCGTATAATTGTTAAGGTGTGATTTGCAGATGCGCTATTCACACCTTAATTAATGCATTGGAGAAGATAATATGGAGAAAAACACAAGAGAAGATATAAGAAATGTAGCTATAATTGCTCACGTAGATCATGGGAAGACAACATTGGTCGACGGTCTTTTAAGACAGAGCGGAACTTTCAGGAGCAATGAGAATGTAATGGAGAGGGTCATGGATTCTAATGACCTGGAGCGTGAGAGAGGTATTACCATTCTCGCAAAAAATACGGCAGTACTCTACAATGATATCAAAATAAACATAGTTGATACCCCGGGACATGCAGATTTTGGCGGTGAAGTGGAGAGAGTCCTTAAGATGGTTGATAGCGTACTTTTGATTGTAGACGCCGCAGAGGGACCGATGCCTCAGACCCGTTTTGTCCTCAAGAAAGCTTTGGAGCTTCATTTAAGACCTATAGTAGTAATAAACAAGATTGACAGGCCTGATTCAAGGATAGAGGAAGTAATTGATGAGATAATTGACTTGTTCATTGAGCTTGGTGCAGACGATCATCAGTTGGAATTCCCCATAGTCTACGTATCTGCTAAGCAAGGCATTGCAAAGCTTAAAGTAGAAGATGAATCCCAAGATCTGAAACCGCTGTTTGAAACCATCATATCTTATGTAGAGCCTCCAAAGGGGTATCCGGAAGGACCTTTACAGATGCTTGTAACTACAATTGAGTATGATGAGTACGTAGGCAGGATTGCAGTGGGAAGAGTAGTAAGAGGCAGTATAAGCTATAGTCAGAATGCTGCTTTATGCAGAAGAGACGGTACTATCCAGAGTGTGAAGCTGGGGAAAATATATAATTTTATGGGATTGAAAAGAACAGAGGTCGAAAAGGCATATATGGGGGATATTGTTGCTGTTTCGGGTATTGAGGACATAAACATAGGTGAGACCATCTGTGATGCTACGAATATTGAACCGATACCCTTTGTAAATATAGAAGAACCCACCATATCTATGACTTTCAGTGTTAACAACAGTCCCTTTGCAGGGCGTGAAGGAGACTATGTAACATCAAGGCACTTAAGAGCGAGGTTGTTTAAGGAACTGGAGACCAATGTGGCTATGAGGCTTACAGAGACAGATTCTCCAGATACCTTTGAAGTGGCAGGAAGGGGAGAACTTCATCTTTCAATACTTATTGAGACAATGAGAAGACAGGGGTATGAATTCCAGGTCTCAAAACCTACTGTAATAATGAAGGAAATAGACGGGGTGCTGCATGAACCCATGGAACACCTGATAATCGATGTGCCTGAAGACTTCATGGGTGTCGTTATGGATAGGCTTGGTCCAAGGAAAGCTGAAATGGTGAATATGAGCAACAACAGTGACGGATACCTGAGGATTGAATTCAAGATACCCGCAAGAGGACTTATAGGCTACAGATCCCAGTTTATGACTGATACTAAGGGTAATGGAATAATGCATCATGTGTTTCATGGCTTTGAGGAGTTCAAGGGAGAGGTGCCGGAAAGGTCAAGAGGATCCCTTGTTGCTTTTGAAAGCGGTGAGACTACAACATACGGGCTGTACAACGCACAGGAGAGGGGCGAGTTGTTCATAGGCCCCGGAGTGCAGGTATACGAAGGTATGATCGTGGGAGAGAACGCAAAGTCGGATGATATAGAAGTAAATGTCTGCAAGAAGAAGCATGTGTCGAACATGAGGGCATCAGGCTCAGATGAAGCGCTGAGGCTTACTCCTTATAAGGATATGAGCCTGGAGGAATGCCTTGAGTTTATAGCGGCTGATGAGCTTGTTGAGATAACACCTGAATCAATAAGGCTGAGGAAGAGGATACTTGACAGCGGATTAAGGGCAAAAGCAAGCAGGAATAAGTAAGACATATTATTCGGGGATTTCATAATAAAATTGAAGTTAGATTCAAACAAGCAAGTATGTAATAGCATTCATACATTACATGCTTGTTTTTTTCTTGCAGTAAGGTCTTATAGATATTCATATTAAACTTGTCAAAAAATGTTGTACATTATATAATAAATGTATCAATCGCAGACGGTTTTGAATCGTATACTGTCTAAATGAAAGAAGTGTAATCAGATGAAAGTAAGGCTTAAATTCAACATATTCAGGTTTTTATTTTTTTGCTTACTGCTATCAATCGCAGTAGGATATTTTTATTACAACAATAGTTTAAAAGCCGTATCCGCTATAGAGGATGCTGCTGAGACCCAGATTGTCATCCCAAAGGGCAGCAGTGTCAAAGCTGTGTCAAGAATACTTGAACAAAGCCATGCCATAAAGAACCGCTTTGCCTTTGAATTATACTGCAAGTTAAATGATAAAGCAGGTAAGCTGAAGGCAGGAAAGTATATCATAAATAATTCTCTTGAAGTACCTGAGGTAGTAGAGGTAATAATATCTGGCAAAGGTCTTGTTGATACCCTGACCTTCACTATACCCGAAGGCTATAATCTGGGACAGATAGTAGAAAGAATTGGCAGTCTTGGGGTTGTAGACCGGGAGAATCTGGAGGGTGCATTAGAAGCAGGAAAATACGATTTTGGATTTATCACGGAGATTCCTGACAGAGATAAAAGGCTTGAAGGATATCTGTTCCCTGATACTTATGAGATTTATAAAGACACTACTGCCGAGGTTATAATAAGCAAGCTGTTAGGCAGATTTGAAAATGTATTTAATGAGGAATACAAAAAAAGGGCAGAAGAGCTGAACATGACCGTGGATCAAGTGATAACACTGGCTTCCATCATAGAAAGAGAAGCCAAACTGGATTCGGAAAGAAAGACAATTTCAGCAGTATTTCATAATAGACTGAAGAAGAATATGATGCTTCAAAGCTGTGCTACAGTACAGTACCTCCTTGATGAGCCCAAAGAAGTATTGACATACAAGGATCTGGAAATAGAATCACCATACAACACTTACAAGAATGCGGGTCTGCCTCCGGGACCCATTGCTTCTCCAGGACTAAAGGCAATTGAAGCTGCTCTGTATCCGGAGGATACGGACTATCTGTACTTCTTTGCAAAGGAAGACGGGTCCCATGTTTTTTCAAAAACATACAATGAGCACATTAATGCTCAGAATAAATTGAAGAAATAACTAGAAAACTATAGTAAAGAATACATGGCTAAATCCATGTATTTTTTGTGAAATCTCCTGTGAGGTGAAATGATGGCTAACATAAACCATGACTATATAGACAGCTTCCTGCTGGGTATGATACCTGAAAGCAGTGGAATACTAAAGGAAATGGAAAAGTATGCAGAGGAGAATCATGTCCCAATAATCACTCGTGATATTGCAGGCTTGCTTAAGGTATTGATAAAAACAGCCGGAGTCAAGAACATTCTTGAAGTAGGAACTGCAATAGGTTATTCTGCGGTTCATATGGGGATCAGTGCAGGAGAGGATTTTTTCATAACAACAATAGAGAGAAACGATGAATCCGCTGCAAAAGCCACTGAATTCATTAAAAAGGCAGGTATGGAAAGCAGGATAAGAATTATAACAGGAGAAGCTGAAGAAATACTAAAGAATGTTCCCGGAACCTTTGATATGATATTTGTGGATGCAGCTAAAGGACAATATATGGAATTTATGAAGGATAGTATAGATAAGCTTAGAATCGGAGGCTTGTTTGTATGTGACAATGTGCTTTTCAGAGGAATGGTAGCAGAGAGAAGCTTGCTCATAAGGAGAAAAATAACCATTGTTAAAAGACTGAAAAAGTTTCTCAGCTTCATCTCTTCTTGCGAAAGTCTGCAGACAACTATAATTCCAATGGGAGACGGCATATCCATAAGCTACAAGCTTAAGGAGGTGGAGTTTGATGAATAAGCCGGAAATATTAGCACCTGCGGGAAATATGGAAAAGTTAAAGATGGCTGTCATATATGGAGCCGATGCTGTATACATTGGAGGCGATAAATATGGGCTCAGGGCAGCTGCAGGGAATTTTACTCTTGAGGAGATAAAAGAGGGTACAATGTATGCACATGAAAAGGGCAGAAAGCTATATGTCACTGTAAACATCATCCCCCATAATGAAGATTTGGAAGGACTCCCAGAGTATCTGAAAGGCCTGGGAGAAACGGGGGCAGATGCACTGATAGTATCAGATCCCAGCGTAATAATGACTGCCAGGGAAGTCGTGCCTGAAATGGAGTTGCACCTAAGTACTCAGGCAAGTAATACTAATTATAAAAGTGCAGAGTTCTGGCACAGTCTGGGTATAAAAAGAATAGTCCTTGCTAGGGAATTATCCTTTGACGAGATCAGGGAAACCATAAGCAAATCTCCTAATAGCTTGGAATACGAAGTGTTTGTTCATGGAGCAATGTGCATGTCTTACTCAGGCAGGTGTCTGCTAAGCAACTATATGGTAGGAAGGGATGCAAACAGGGGTGAATGTGCCCAACCATGCAGATATAAATATTATCTTATGGAAGAGAAGAGACCTGGGCAATACATGCCTGTAGATGAGGATGAAAGAGGCACGTACATATTCAACTCCAGGGACCTCTGCATGATAGAGCATATCCCTGAACTGGTTGAATCAGGTGTCAAGAGCCTGAAAATAGAAGGTCGTATGAAAAGCTCATATTATGTGGCATCTGTGGTGAGAGCTTATAGGCTGGCTTTGGACAGTTACCTGGAGAACCCTCAGGAGTATCGGTTCAAACAGGAATGGCTTGATGAGCTTTCAAAGGCCAGTCATAGGGAGTTTGGCACAGGCTTCTATTTTGGCAAGCCTGACGCAAAAGGCCAGATATATGAATCAAGCTCCTATGTAAGGGATTATGCTTTTGTCGGGCTGGTGCTGGACTATGACATTAATACTGGGCTGGCTACTGTGGAACAGAGGAATAAAATGCTTGTCGGAGACGAAATAGAGGTTATAGGGTCCCATAGGCAGATGTTTACTCAAAAGCTGGAAAATATGTGGGATGATGAGGGTAAAGAGATACAAGCAGCCCCACATCCTCAACAGATAGTTAAAATCAAAATGAAAAAGCCTGTTGAGAGGCACGATATTTTGCGAAGGGAGCGTAAAGATGGTGAGTGAGGTATGGAGCAAAAAACCTCTTGTAATTGGAATAGCAGGGGGTACAGGCTCAGGAAAAAGTACGGTTGCACGAGCAATCCTGGAGAGTATTCCGGAAAAGAATGTAGCGATTATTGAACAAGATTGCTATTACAAGGATCAGAGCCATCTTCCAGCGGAAAAAAGGGTAGATGTGAACTATGACCACCCTTTGGCTTTTGACAATGATCTTTTGATAGAGCATGTCGAAAAGCTTTTAAAGGGACAAGCCGTTGAAAAGCCCCAATATGATTTTACAATCCATAACAGAAAAAAGCAGACCTTAAGAGTTGAACCAAAAGCCATTATAATTTTAGAGGGTATTCTGATACTAGACTCTCCAAAACTTAGAAATCTTATGGATATAAAGATTTTTGTAGACACTGACGCTGATGTAAGGATTATAAGACGCATAGTAAGAGATATGAGAGACAGGGGCAGGTCCTTGGATTCTGTGATAAATCAGTATCTGAATGTTGTAAAACCTGCACACAATGAGTTCTGCGAGCCTACAAAAAGATATGCGGATATAATAATTCCTGAAGGCGGTTACAATAAAGTTGCTGTTGATGTAATGGTCACAAAGGTGAAATCAATTTTGGAAAATCAGATATAGATTGAAGCATATTGCGTACAGTTGAATAACCTCCCACAATCTGACAATACTAAATAAAGTATCGGGATTGAGGGAGGTTTTGTCATGTCAATGCTACATACGCTCTTTAACAGAAATAAAGAAGCTAAAGGGACTGAAGAAGGGAATACAAATGTCGAGCTTCATACTATTCCTGGAACACGACTTTTCAGGAAAAATAATTATGTTGTGATACATAAGAAAAGACTGAGGATCATCGGTCTGTCGTTTATTGTCTTGTATTCCCTGCTGCTTTGCAGACTCTTCTATATACAAGTATATATGGGCAGGAGCTACAGTGAAAAGGCTGTTCGTCAGAGGATGGTCAATATTCCTATTTCTACAAACAGAGGGATAATATATGACAGAAATATGATATCAATTACTGACAGGGAAGTAAAGAAGGTAGTAATTGCATATCCTGCCTATGTATTTGATAAGGCTGCGGCAATAGAGACAATATCCAAAGCCTGCGGTATATCACTGGAAGCAGTGGAGAAGAAGATGGACAATTCTTTTGATACAGTTGAGTATGTAAGTGATGTAAAGCAAAATGAGCATATGTCATTAATTGACAGCGGCAGGATAAAGGGTGTTATAAGCGTAGAAAAAAGATTAAGATATTCTGACAACGATATAGCAAGACATATCATAGGCTATATAGGAAAGACAGACAAGATAGGACAGATGGGGATAGAAAAGAGTATGAACAACTATCTTGAGGGTGGTGGGAGTGACAGCATAGCTGCAGTTGTAGACAGCGGCAAGAATATAATACGGGGTCTTGGCTTCAGAAAAGTAGAGGCGCCTGAGGACGGAAGCAGTTACAGTATAAAGCTGACACTGGATTATCATATACAGAATATAATTGAAAGCATCATGGAAGATAATGATATAAACGGTTCCATAGTAGTCATGGATGTAAAGAACGGCGACATTCTGGGAATGGCCAGCAAACCGGATTTTGACCAGAACAATCTGGACAGATACATAAAAAGCAGCGGAAATGAACTGATAAACAAATCCATATGGCAGTTTGACCTTGGCTCAATCTTCAAAACAGTTGTTGCTGCTGCAGCTATTGAGGGGGGAAGAGTGAATCCATATGACAAGTATATATGTGAAGGCTATATTGATGTTGGAAACAGCAGGATAAGATGCTCAACCCATAAGACTCATGAGGATAGAGAGATGGATATGGAAGAGGCCTTTGCATTATCCTGCAACAGCAGCTTTATAAGGATAGGAGAAATTACAGGGGCTGAAGAAATACTGGAAATGGCAGAAAAGCTTGGCTTCGGCCAGAAACTATGCTTCACGATACCTGAGGAAATGGCAGGATATCTGCCAGAGGTTCAGGAGGAAGGCATAGGAAATATATCAATCGGACAGGGGAAGATCCAGGTTACACCGCTGCAGGTGACTTCCATGATGGCAACAATAGCAAACAACGGGATAAGGAATGATCCGCAGCTTGTAGATTCACTTATAACAGAAAAGGGACTGACAGTGAAAAAGCTTGAAAGGTCAAGACCTCAGATTGTGCTGAATCCTACTACATCAAGGCTGCTGAAAGAAATGCTTCATAGTGTTACAGTAAGCGGTACTGGTACACTGGCCAATATGGAGGAATACGGAGGCAGTTGTGGTAAGACCAGTTCAGCTCAGACCGGTATAAATGAAGGCGAGGTTGTACATGGTTGGTTCTCAGGCTTTGTACCTTATGAAAAGCCCCAGTATGCAATAACTGTTTTCATGTATGACGGAAAATCGGGAGGCGGCTCAGCGGCTCCAATATTTAAGGAGGTTGCAGTTGAAATACTTAATAGGGTAAGGAGGTAGACGACTTTGGTGAACTGAAAGAAAGACAAGGGCTGGCAGGCGAAGCTGTTCATATAAAAATTTACATAATTTGAATATATACAAGCACACTTCAAAAAAGAAAATCATATAATTCTAGTAGGCGAAGTTTTCCGTTGTATAAACCCTTGTTCTATTGTAGAAATATTAAAAACAAGAGCTTGTACCTGGTAAACTTCTTAAATTTGGAGGTGTGCTTCTTTGCTGCTCTTTATTGCCTCTCTAATAGTTTCAACAATAAAAGACATATGTTTGATGTTCGGCTATATTCAGAATGTGAATTCATTTCCGCAGCCATTGTCAGCCGATGAAGAGCAATACTACCTGGAAGAATACAAAAGAGGTAACGAAGATGCGAAAAACATATTGGTGGAACGAAATCTCAGACTTGTCGCACATATAGTTAAAAAATATGTGAATACAGGCAGAGAGATTGACGATTTGATTTCCATAGGAACAATAGGGCTCATAAAGGCAATCATCACCTTTGATGAGGGGAAAGGGACCAGACTGGCGACATATGCAGCCCGATGCATTGAGAATGAAATTCTCATGACAATAAGGGCGTCTAAAAAGACAAAAACTGAAGTGTCACTCCATGACCCGATAGGCGTCGATAAGGAAGGCAACGAAATAAGTCTCATTGATATATTGGGAAGTGACTCGGACATAATACTTGACGAAGTAGAATTGAAGATCCAGATCAAAAAGCTGTATCAAAGAATGGAAACAGCCCTGAAAAAGAGGGAGAAATTGGTGATAGAACTCAGATACGGACTGATGAACGGCATAAGCAAAACCCAAAGAGAAATCGCAGATATGCTGGGGATATCAAGATCGTATGTTTCCAGGATTGAAAACAGAGCAATCAAGAAGCTGTACAAAGAGCTTTACAACGAGAACAGTTAAGTATAAAATTGACTATAGATTCAGTGTTTTGCATGATCTATCCATATCATGCAAATATAGGGGCAAAGGAAAATTCTATGTAGAGGGATGCTATGAAAAGAAGGTTAAGACCAGACATGTATTTGGATTCCGTATATGATTTGGATATAAGGGAGCTAAGATCCAAAGGCATAAGATCTATCATTATGGATATTGACAATACGCTGGTTTCCTGGGATACAAAAGAGCCTGACGAAAAGGTAATCAATTTTATTTGCATGCTTGCCTCTGAGGGTTTTAAAATATGCATGCTGTCGAATAATACAAGAAAAAGAGTGGAAGAATTCAATCGTTGCTTGAAGCTTCCTGCAATATATAAGGCTGTAAAGCCTAGTAAGTATGCCTTTAGGAGAGCTATGAAACTGATGGATTCAACTTCGGAGGATACAGCAGTAATAGGAGACCAGCTGTTCACTGATGTGTATGGGGGCAATCGCATGGGACTTTTCACAATACTTGTAGTACCTATTAGTGAAAAAGAATTTATCTGGACCCGTATGGTCAGAATGGTTGAAAGAATGGTTCTTGGAAGAAACAAAACAATTAAAAATAAAAAATGCTAGATTCCTGTCAGATTGGCAGGATTTTCTCTTTCATTTGTAGAAAATAAAATTCCGAAAGAAGTGTTGCAGTAATTTGCATAACAAAGCACATTGGATAAGGAATATGAATTAGAATTGTATATCAAAGGCTTCATTGAGTGAAGCCTTTTTTGGAGCGGGACAGCAATTTTATCAAATATTGAAAGGAATAAGGGGGAAAAGAAATGTATAAGCTGAAGAATTATATGGAAGAGCTTGTGATAAAGAAGACTGATGAGATACTGGGGATTATGAAGATATGCAGCTGTGAAAAATGCAGGCTGGATATTATTGCCTTGGCATTAAACGACCTGCCTACTAAATATGTTGTTTCGGAAAAGGGTGCCCTATATACAAAGCTCAGAGAACTTGAGCAGCAGTTTGAAATAGATGTTGAAACTGCTATAATAAAGGCTGCAGTATTGGTTAGCAAGAATCCAAAGCACAGCATCGTTGAATAAAGTACATAATACATTGGTTTTTTTTGCTATTGCCTGGAGCGGCATAATCGGTATTGGCAAAGGCAATATTAGAGATACAGACAATTGTGTTCTTATACAAACACAAAACAATTAGACAAAATGGACAAGGAGCAGAATATGTTACATTTCGGACCATCAGGAAATTCGGATATATTTTATGAGCAAGGATATAAGAGCTCTCTTGATATGCCGCCCTGGCTGAGGCAGATGGGGCTCGACGCTTATGAATACTCCTGCGCCAGAGGGGTGAGGATCAGACAGGATATGGCTGAAAAGCTTGGAGCTATTGCGAGAGACAATGGGATAACTATGAGCGTTCATGCACCTTACTATATAAATCTTGCTTCGGAGGATAAGCAGGCTATTGAAAAATCTCTTGATTACATAGTAGATACTTCAAGAATAGCTGAAATAATGGGGGCGGAAAGGGTTGTCATCCATCCGGGTTCCTTGGGTAAGCTGAACCGGGAAAGAGCTTTTGAAAATATAAGGAACAACCTTGGCAAGGCTCTGGAAATAGTGAACAAAAAGGGAGTCAAGGTATCATTATGTCCCGAGACCTTGGGAAAGAAGAACCAGATGGGTACGCTAGAGGAGATACTGGAGCTGTGCCTTATGGATAAATCGCTGATTCCAACTCTTGATTTTGCTCATCTTCATGCACTGAATGCAGGGGCTCTGAATAAGAAAGCCGATTATCAAAGAGTATTCGACAGACTTTTTGGTGTCCTTGGGGGTGAAAGAGGAAGAAGAATACACATACATTACAGCAGAGTTGAGTATACCGAAAAAGGCGGCGAAAAGAAGCACTGGTCCTATGCTGATACAGCATATGGGCCTGAATTCGAACCTCTGGCAGAGTGCCTGATTGAATATGGGGTATCCGCAACAATAATCTGTGAATCAAGAGGTACTATGGCAGAAGATGCGTTGAAGCTGAGAAAAATTTATAAAAGAATAGAAGAGGAGCACTTGTCCGGTTTGGAAAAATTATGATAATATTAGATAAGTCGTACTTTTTGGCTGGAGAGCAATAATTATATGGGATGAGTGATTATGAATAAGCTATTGGTGATAAACGGGCCAAATCTGAATATGCTTGGTACAAGAGACAAGGGGATATATGGGAGTATGACCCTGGATCGGATAAATGAAGAAATAGAAAAAGAAGCACAGCGTATAGGGATTGAGGTTCACTTTTTTCAATCGAACTATGAAGGGGAGCTTGTTACAAAAGTGCAGCAAGCCCTGAACAACTATGAGGGAATTATCATAAATCCAGGTGCATACGGTCATTACAGCATAGCCTTGAGAGATGCAATTGAGGATGTCGGATTGCCATGTATTGAAGTACATATATCCAATATATTTTCAAGGGACGAATTCCGTCGTCATTCTGTAATATCTGCGGTATGCAGAGGACAGATATGCGGATTTGGGTATAAGGGTTATATTCTTGCTCTTAACGGGATAATAGATATGTTGAAAGGGGTTAAGTATTGAAGTGAAAAGAATTGATAATCTAAGACAACTGATGATGGAGAAGAATTTGGAAGGAGTAATTGCATACTCAAAGGAGAACAGAAGATACCTAAGCGGTTTTACAGGTTCTACAGGCTTTGTACTCATAGGTAGGAACAGCACTGATTTTATAACAGATTTTAGATATAAGGAACAGGCGTCGATACAATGTAAGGGGTTTAACATTGTAATACAGAGCGGCAATCTAATGGAAAAGATTGCAGAGTCAGTAAGAGCAGCTGGTATTAAAAGGCTAGGAATAGAAGAAGACTTTATGACCGTAGCCTTTTACGAAGAGCTTAAGAAGGCTTCAGCAGGGCTGGAAATGCTACCGGCCGCCAGTGTTTTTTCTAAGCTGAGAGTAAAAAAGGACAGCGGTGAGATAGAGTGCATAAGAAAGGCTGCCGAAATTGCTGATAAAGCCTTCGAGCATATGCTTACCTTTATTAAGCCGGGTATGCGTGAAACAGAGGTGTCTTTAGAGCTTGAACATTTCATGAAGAAAAACGGTGCTTCAGGTACATCCTTTGATTCCATTGTTGCTTCAGGGGTGAGGTCATCACTACCCCATGGAATAGCATCGGAAAAAACTATCGAAAATGGAGAATTCTTGACACTTGATTTCGGTTGTGTTTATAATGGATATTGTTCAGATATGACAAGGACAGTATTTATTGGAAAAGCTACAGAAAAACACAGGAAAATATATGATATAGTCCTTAAAGCACAGATGGAGGCTCTTAAAGGCATTAGACCGGGAGTCACAGGCAAAGCAGTAGACAGAATTGCCAGAGATATAATATCTGCTGAAGGATATGGAGAATACTTCGGTCATGGGTTGGGGCATGGTGTAGGACTTGCAGTTCATGAGGATCCCAGACTGAGTATGCAGGGAGAAGGTGTTCTTGAAGCAGGTATGATAGTAACAGACGAGCCGGGTATATACATACCTGATTTCGGCGGTGTCAGAATTGAGGACCTGGTGCTTGTAACTGAAAACGGCGCAGAAACCTTAAGTAAATCAAAAAAAGAACTTATAGAACTCTAAATCAGGCATAAAGCAGCCTAAGGAATAACCGGACATGGGTGAGCCACGAGGCAAGACCTTAGAAGAATACCTAATAGCACATTAAATGTATATCATTTCGCAAAATTTATAACAATTACTATAGAGGTTTTTGCGATTAATATAATACAATAATACACATGGAGGGATATTATTAATGTTATCAGCTGGTGATTTTAGAAAAGGTTTGACTTTTGAAATGGATGGACAGATATATACAATAGTGGACTTCCAGCATGTTAAGCCAGGTAAAGGAGCTGCCTTTGTAAGGACAAAGCTTAAGAACATAATAACAGGAGCAGTGACTGAGAGGACCTTCAACCCGACAGACAAGTATCCGAAGGCTCACATTGAAAGAAAGAGCATGCAGTATCTGTATGAAGACGGCGGGCTTTATTATTTCATGGACAATGAATCTTATGAACAGATTCCTCTTAATCATGAACAGGTAGAGGATGCAATAATGTATCTTAAACCCAATGACACAGCAAACATCAAATTCTATAAAGGGGAAGCATTCTCTGTAGAGCCTGAGAACTTTGTTGAGATGGAGGTAATACAGACTGAGCCGGGCTTCAAGGGTGATACTGCAACAGGTGCAACCAAGCCCGCCACTGTTGAGACAGGTGCAACTGTCAATGTACCTTTGTTTGTAAATATAGGAGATAAGATTAGAATAGATACAAGAACAGGGGAGTACATGGAAAGAGTGTAGTAACACTAGGAAATTAAGGAATTTCTGTAATCCATAGAATGCATATAGTAGTCAATACTGGATAAAATACTACTTAAGCTGCATTAAAATATGATAGGATATGTGCAGCTTATACAAGAGTAATAAAAAGGAGGAGTAGAAATGGAATACCTATACGAAAGAGTAGCCTACCTGAAAGGTTTGGCGGAAGGAATGAAGGTAGATGAGTCAACAGATCAGGGCAAGTTAGTCTCGAAAATCATAGATGTATTAAGTGATTTTGCAGATGCTATCAATGAGCTGAATGAATCACAGAATGAGCTGGATGAATATGTTGAAGCAATAGATGAGGATCTGTCCACTCTGGAAGATGATCTGTGCTTTGACGAGGATGACGACTACGATGAATTTGATGATGATGAGGACTATGATTATATAGAGGTAGAGTGTCCTCACTGCAAGGAATTTGTTTATCTTGACGAGGACCTTGTAGAAAGCGGTGAACAGGTAGTATGCCCTAATTGTCATGAACCTATTGAATTCGAAGTACATTGCGGCTGTGGCTGCGGCTGTGACGAAGAATAGACGTTAGGATCACAAAATAGAGACTCAATTGAAACACATGTTTCAATTGAGTCTTTTTTTTATTCCTGTAATTATTTTAGATAAGCTGTCATATCTATAGTACAAATCAAAAATTGTACAAAGGATAGGATGAGGATATGAATGAGAGGATAAAGATTTTTGAAGTCCTGGAATACATGCCGAAGCATATCAGGCAGATAATCAGAAGAATGCCTGAGGCAGCTCTCTCCAATGCAGAGGAGATACGTTTGAGGTTGGGAAAACCGCTTTGCATTGCCGGCTGCGGTATGGAGATGTTTCCGGGAGCCGATGGTGACGGATCGATAGCAGGAAGGGTATATCTGGTAAGTGAGGATGACTTGAAAAGCTCACTGCAGATGGTATGCAATTTCTCACTATACTCAGTGGAGGAGGAGCTTAGAAACGGTTTTGTCACAGTAAACGGAGGACACAGGGTAGGCGTATGCGGAAGAGCAGTGATAGAAAACGGAAGGATAAAGACTTTGAAAGATATAAGCTATATGAATTTCAGGGTCGCAAAGGAGATAATAGGCGCTTCAGACAGGGTTGTGGGTTATCTTATCCGATCTCCCGACTATGTACACAATACTCTGATAATATCTCCTCCTCAGTGCGGTAAGACAACATTGCTCAGGGATATAATAAGAACCCTGAGTAACGGAAGTAGTGCAGGAAAGTTCAGGGGAATGAAGGTCTCTCTTATAGATGAGAGATCAGAGATAGCAGCCTGCAGCCTGGGTATACCAAGAAATGACGTAGGTATTAGGACTGATGTACTTGATGGATGCCCAAAGGCTGAAGGAATAATAATGATGATAAGGTCCATGTCTCCGGACATTGTGGCTACTGATGAAATTGGAAGAAAAGAGGATGCCGATGCCATTATAGATGCAGTGAATGCAGGAGTGAAGGTTGTAACAACAATACACGGCAGCAATATTGGCGATTTCCTGAACAAGCAGGATCTAAACAGGATACGCAAGGGTGTATTTGAAAGATATATAATCCTTAGCAGAAGACTTGGTGTTGGTACCTTGGAAGCTGTATTGGACGGGAGCTTCAACATTTTGTATGGAGAGAATGCGTAAAGAGGGGATTGGAATGATGATGAAGATAATCGGAGGACTGCTTGTGATTTCAGCCAGCGGTTTATTGGGGATAGTCTTTTCCTACAGATTGTCACTTAGATATAAGGAAATCACCAATCTGAGAAGGTTCATACAGATGCTGGAAACCGAGGTCATCTATGGTGCTACACCTCTGCCCGCTGCATTAAGGAACATATCAAACAAAGCAGAAGGGTATCTGCGTAGATTTTTTCTGAAAATATCCGAAGGTTTAATTGATAGAAGCTATTATACGGTAGGAGATGCATGGGCTGATTCGGCAGAGACGGTCCTGATGCAATCCTCTCTCCAAAGATCTGATATTGAGCTTATTAAGAGCTTTGGAAACATACTGGGGTGCTCAGATCGGGAGGACCAAAAAAAGCACTTTCAGTTGTTCTATCTGCAGCTGAAACATCAGGAGGATGCTGCAATGGAAGAGATAAAGAAAAGCGCAAAAATGTACAGAAGCCTTGGATTTTTATTGGGAGCTGCAGTTTTTGTGATATTAGCCTAATACAATATAAGGAGGCGGAAAAATGGATGTAAATCTCATATTTCGAATTGCGGCAATAGGAATTGTAATAACAGTAATCAATAAGGTTCTTTATCAGTCCGGCAGGGAGGAAATGGCTATGATGACAACTCTGGCAGGGGTTGTTGTTGTACTTATGATGGTAATTAGCTTAGTCAGCAATCTTTTTGACAGCGTAAGAACCATGTTTCATTTATAAGGTGAGAATATGGATATAATGAGGATTGTTATGGTCGGGATAATAGCTTCGGTGCTGGCTGTACTGTTAAGGGATGAAAAACCTGAAATAGCAGTTGTTATAAGTATTGTCACCGGATTGGTCATTTTTGTGTTTCTGATTACCAAGCTGAACTCCGTAATGACCGTTTTGAAATACTTCGCAGGAAAAGCAAATATTGATGTATTGTATTTTTCAACTATACTAAAAGTCATTGCAATCGCATATATTACCGAGTTCGGTGCCCAGATATGCAGAGATGCAGGGGAGAGTTCCATAGCCTCAAAAGTCGAGCTTGGAGGGAAAGTGATGATAATGGTGCTTGCAATACCTATACTTGCGGCATTAATGGATATAATGGTTAAGATCATACCTTGAACCGAATCAATGATATTGGAGACGAGGGGGATGAAAATGCGGAAGTGCATAGTTTTTCTTATTATTATTGTCCTGCTTTCCGCAGGAAATGTATATTGTGATGATACTGCCGAATTATTCCAGGATCAATTGGATAACCTGGATATCAGCGGTATAGAAAAGTTTGTTGACGATATTAACAGGGAATCCGAAGGATTCATGCCGCAATTTGACATAAGGGAATTGGTGCTGGGATTGTTTAATGGAAGTAATGATGTAGGCATAAAAGACATAGGAAACAGGATAACTAGTTTCTTCTTCAAAGAGGTAATTGGTAATCTCAGTATTTTGGGAAGGCTGCTGGTCCTGGCGATTTTCTGTGCGATACTCCAGAATCTCCACAGTGCATTTGAAGAGGATTCAGTAGGAAGGCTTGCCTATGGAATATGCTACATACTTATAGTAATTATGTCTGTCAGAAGCTTTAATGATGCTATGGGAATTGGGGTCAAGGCAATTGATACCATGGTCGGATTCATGCAGGCACTTTTACCGACACTTCTGGCTTTACTGGCTGCGGTTGGAGGAATATCCTCTTCTGCTGTGTTTCAACCGTTGCTTTTTAGTTCAATTACCTTAATAACAACATTTATTAAGGTGTTCATCATGCCTTTGATTCTTTTTTCAGCAGTACTCAGCATATTGAACAACCTTTCTGATTCTATCAACATATCAAAGCTGGCATCTCTCTTGAAACAGATTGCTATAGGAGCTTTGGGCCTTGTGCTTACAGCTTTTACCGGAATAATTACTGTTCAGGGTGTAGCGGCAGCTTCAATAGATGGAGCAACAATCAGAACTGCGAAGTTCGCAGTGGACAACTTTATTCCCATTGTGGGCGGTTTTCTGTCAGATGCCTTTGATGCAGTCGTAAGCTGCTCGATGATACTCAAGAATGGAGTAGGAATAGCAGGGTTCTTGATTTTGCTGCTTATATGCAGTTTTCCGCTGATAAAGATGTTTGCTGTTGTTCTGATATATAAAGTGAGCAGCGCACTTATCCAGCCTATTATTGACAATCAGATAGTACAATGTCTCAATGATATGGGCAATGCAATGCTAACGCTATTGACATGTGTGATTGCTGTCGCAGTAATGTTCTTCATGGCACTTACCGTTGTCATGGGAATAGGAAATATGACAGTAATGGTCAGGTAGGTGATTTGATGGCTGATTTTTTGAGAAATTGGATAATGAACATTACAGTTATCATTATTCTGATTATGTTTATGGATACAATTATGCCCAACAACTCAATGAAACGATACATAAACGTAATAGTCGGACTATTGATAATTGTCGTGGTCATTAGGCCTTTTGTACTGGTTAAGGATTACGCTGAAAGCTTCAACAGCGAATTTTTTGACACCATTGACTATATAGAAAAGAGCGGCTATGAAGAACGTGCTGAGGAAATAGGCAAATACCATGAACAAAAAGCAGTGGAAATATTTGAAGATAATCTGAGAGAGCAGATAAAAAAGCTGGCTCAAAATCGTGCAGGGAAGGATTATGACGATATATCGGTGGAACTGAAGCTGGAAAAGGATGTAGAGAAGGAAGACTTCGGGTATATAAGAGCTGTGACGGTAAACCTAAGCAAGGTTCAAAAAGAGATAATAGAGGTGGATAAAATCAAAATCAACACTGCAGAGGGCAAAGGGGAAAATAAAAATGTAATTAATAAAGACAAAGTTGAATATAATTTGAATGATAGTAAGATAAGCGAGGAGATAAGGGATGGAATAAGCGAAGCTCTAGGAATCAGCAGATTGATTGTTAATGTTAATGTACAGCAGTAAAAACAAGGGGGAAGTGCTATGAAATTACTTGAGTGGTTAAAGGATAAACTTAAGATAGAAAATCTGAAGGTGCTCAGCTTATCGAAAAAAACCACAGCGAATCTGGTGATTGTATTCTGCCTGGGCTTGGCGCTCATTTTGATTGCTGATTTTTATACAGAGTTAAGAAAGGAAAGAGTACCAGAAGGTGCAGCGTACAATGAAAATATCCGGACAGAAGCAGGAGCTGACGTTGATACATCGGCTGACTATGTACGAAGACTGGAAAACGATATGTCATCAATACTCAGCAAAATTCAGGGAGCCGGAAAGGTTTCGGTCATGATTACCTTAAAAAGCGGAGCAGAGATAATTCCGGCAAAGGATGAGTCAGTCTCTGATAAAGTAACCAATGAGAAGGATACAAGCGGCGGCACAAGGATCATAAATGAAAAAACAACAGATGACAAGGTTGTATTCACAGCAGCTCAAGGAGGCAATTCCAAACCTTTGATAATTAAAGAGATAAATCCTGAGATAAAGGGTGTGATCGTGGTTGCCGAAGGGGCAAAGGATTCAAAGGTGAAGCTTATGATTTCCCAGGCAGTGCAGACGGTATTGGACATTCCTGCTTATAGAGTAACAGTATATGAAAGAAATTGATATGAAATATAAATTCAGGGAGGTATAGTCATGCAAGTGAGGAGAAAAAACATTATTATATGTTCAATGATAATACTGCTGTTTGTTGTAGGGTATGTTTACAACAGCTTTACTTCCGACAGACTGGCGGATGCTGAATTGAACCTGGATCCGCAGGTCATTGGTATGGATGAGGCTGCCGGATTGGAACAGGCAGATGAGGCAGCAGTCGCAGATCCTGTTGCTGATCAGGATTTGGAGGCAGTAATTGTTGAAGATAGCAGCGAAGGAGCTATAGAAACAGTAGGCGCTTCCTTCTTTTCCGAATACAGAATAGAACGGGAAAAGAACAGAAGCAAGGAAGTGGAGATGTGGCAGGATATAATTAACAGCGAAAAGACAGAAGAGAATTTTAAAAACATGGCACAGCAGGAACTGGTTAAGATCGTTGCTCTGACTGAGCAGGAGATGATTATTGAAAATCTGATAGTTGCAAGAGGCTTTAATGATGCACTTGTATTCCTCACGGATGATTCTGCAACAGTGATTGTTGAGGCAAAGGAGCTTACCTCATCCAATATTGCCCAGATACAAGACATTGTTGTGAGAAAAACCAAACTGGATCCAAAGAATATTAAAATAATGAAGAAGAACTGATATGAAGCTTGCTCCGCAGCTTGGAC
>JAWLHF010000059.1:0-20556 GCA_041690515.1 Clostridiaceae bacterium
TACTTCTGCTTGCCAGAGAGAATGTGGTGTATAAGAATTGGCATCTTGCTGACAGCCTGGGAGTTAATCTTCTGGCAATGGTAATTATTTGCTGGTTTGCACTGGTTGTTCTGGATAAAGGCAGTGAAAAGGGAGGGTAAAATGAGCATATATCTATATACGTTATGTACTGTGGGTGTAGCGGTTTTGGTCTATGCATGGTTTATGGTGCTGAAAAGATATGGAGGATACAACTGATGAAAGTGGCTATAATAGGTGCCGGACTGGCAGGGTTATACTGTGCCCATGAACTGGAAAGACTGGGAATCAAGCCTGTGGTTTATGAAAAGAACAATTTTATCGGAGAGGCAATAAACCATGTCGCCGGTGTCTTGAGCATCAGTCATAGACCGATTCGTGACATCGTAAAATATATGAGTAAAAACCATCATATTGACGTACATCCCTTAGGAGCTATAAAGACACTGGAACATCACAGCCCCAATGTTACTACTACTATAAATGGTTTTTATGGATACCTCTTTAAATACTCCAAGGACGCAGATTCTTTAAAGTGCCAAGTTCACAGCAAGCTTAAGGATACTAAATTCCGACTGGGTGAAGTTGGAGATTACCTTGAGCTGTCAGGGAAGTATGACTATGTAGTGGTGGCAAATGGAAATTCAGGTTATGCTGAGGAAGTTGGAGTTTGGCAGGAATGGGTCAGCACTTATGTAAGAGGTGCAGTAATACTGGGAGATTTTGATCCAAATAGGCTTATCGTGTGGATAAATAAGGATTACTTCAAGAACGGTTATGCTTATTTGACCCCCTTTGACCGTCAGAGAGCCTGTATTGTAGTAATAACCACTAATGTAAATGAAAAGGAAATTGACCGGTACTGGGAGTTGTTCTTATATGGGGAAAGTATAAAAAATCCTATAGTTGAAGAGTTCACCTTAGTACATAAAAGCGGTTATGTCTATCCTCATCAGTTAGGAAATGTACTGTTTGCAGGTAATGCAGGAGGTGGGGTCGAACCATTCCTCGGCTTTGGCCATCTGAATGCATCCATAATGGGAGTTGCTGCAGCCAGAACAATAGCTTTGGGCTTGAGCTATGAGAAGCAATTAATGAGCATTATGCAGAGGAATGATGATATGCGGAAGATGAGGATGATGTTCAACTCCATGACAAATGACCAGTATAATATTCTCATGAAAAGCTTAGGTCGTCCGGGTATCAAGCAGCTGCTGTATTCAACCAATATCAACGTATCAAAAATCGGTTCCATTGCCAGTGGCTTGATGCTAAAAAAGGTCCATAGATAAGGAGAGGTTATTTTGAATATAATCAAAGGCCTCTTCTTTTTATATACCTGAATAACAGGTTCACCCATCCAAAAGTAGCAATATAAGTAATGATAGACCAAGGCATCACCTTCCAACCGGTAAGTATGACAGATTTTGTATACATGCTGATCAATTCAAAGACGAGCATCAGTATTATCCACAAAAAGGTATATATTAAGGCAGGGCGAAACTTATTCGGAAGGAACAATGTATATATTATCTCAAGAATGGGGTAAAGGAATACCGCTGTTATTATTATATAGAAAAGAGAAACCTCAGGCCTTACATAGTAGTATAATCCATATTGCTCACCCAATACACATTCGAAGAGCAGGGAATATCCCACACCTGTAATACCTACCATAATGCTTTTAAAGGTCACGGGCCTTATAAAAGCGCTTATCATAAGAACTATCCATACACCTGCTATAGAACCATATATAAAAGTGACTGCCATATAGAATCCTCCCCGGATACAATCAGATATCATCATGTAGTATTGCCTTGAAGCGGTCAAGTATTCATAAAGCTCATTATATATGTGAAGTAAGTACTGAATACTTTGGCTCCATATCCCACATAATATACTGGATGTACAGGGAATTTCATGTTGACAATGAGGAAACTGGCTAAAAAGAAGATAAGGAGATCCATGGGTATGTCAATGAGCATTATCATAATATATGCATTGAGACTGGGAGTGAGATTGGTACTTCCTGTATCAACTATCCTGGCAGGAATATCAAGAGGGGATAAGGATAAGTTTTGGAGAGCATATATAAATATAAACAACAAACTGGTAAAATACAGGCTTCGTAACAATCCTTCCTCTCAAATGCTGATACTCCTGCCCCATTGTATGCAGAATAAGGATTGCAGCCGAAGGATTTCAGAAGATATAAATAACTGCAGAAGATGCGGCGGGTGCAACATTGGAGAAGTGGCGGACATGCTTGAACCATGGGGCATAAAAACTGTGGTGGCAAAAGGGGGGACAGCAGCCAGAAACACTGTGAAGGAATATAAGCCGGATCTGATTCTCGCTGTTGCATGTGAACGGGAGCTTTTAAGCGGTATGGTGGATGTAGGCAGAATACCTGTAATAGGGGTTATAAATCAGAGGCCTAATGGTTACTGTACCAATACAGCAGTGGATGTGTCAAGTCTGAAAAGCACTCTCACAGAACTGATGGAAGCTGAGCATGAGCATAGGAAAACAGGGTTCAAGGTGCGGAGCAGTGAGGGCTCTGAACTCCATTAGCCTTGAAGTAAAAGTCCTATTGCCTGAATCCTTCTTGTATGGTTAAAATTAAGTATGGAAGAATAACTAATTTTCATGAAGGAGAGCTATTTATGAGTTTTTATGTCAGGGTCTTCTCTATGGCAGATGATTATCCATCATTATCTGCCTTGTGCGATGAGCTATTGGAGGAAGGATTTGAGTTTGCCACCTCCCCGGGAAAGGATGAGGCTGACTTCAAAGAGAGGGATTGGAGAAAAGTAGTTCTTCAATATGATGAGAACCTCAAACCGATAGAGCTTGAAAGAGATACGAATGAACACGAGGACAGCGTATTTCAGGAGGAGTTGGAGGAGTTCATTGATACTTTGAAAAAGCTGCCATACAGCAAAGGCCAGAAGAAAGCTTTGGAGATCGTCAGGAATTCATTGCAGATATATGCTTTCGAGGTTGATGAAGATATCTCGGAAAAGGGATGGGATTTTCTGGAGTGCATGCTGGACTTCATATGTGATGCTACTGATGGATATGTACAAGTGGATGAGGAAGGTATATATGATAAGAGCGGAGAGCTTCTTATCGAAATGGATTAAATGAACTAAGACAAAGGATCAGTGCTGCCGATGGCAGGTGCTGATCCTTTGTTAAATTATTGCCTATCCTTTATTGCCCTTGTAAGATTGTCGATAATAAATAAAAGGGACAAGTCCCTGTAAGATGCTTGAAATATGAAGAAACCACCAAATATTCTATAGGAGGAGGGCTTTATATGGAAGACAAAAATAAATATGTCAGAAAAGCAGTCCTGATGTGGTGTGCATTGTTTTTGATAAGTATAGCTTTGGGATACTCCATATATGGTGCTTTTTCCAGAAGTATAGAGGCCAATGCATTGGAGTCTATGAACAATAGTCTGCATTTTGCTGAGAGTACCTATGAGGTGTTTATGGATCAGATGAGAATGGGCATGCTGCAGGCATCGGTGGATCCGGGTATAAAAAGTCTTATAATAGAGAAGAAGGGATCAACCTTAAGGGATATGCTGACAGAATGGGGAAATACAAGATATTATGTAAGTGAATGGTATATAGTAAGTAAGGATGGAAGCATCATCTCATCGGCAGGCAGAACAAAGGATCTTGTGGAGGAATCCGGCGGTAGGATAAAGATACAGGGAATTGTAGAGAAGGCGTTATCCTCAGGCAAAGTGACAGCAGGCACAGAGCTGTTAACTCTCTATGAGGGTGCAGAGGGGCTGACCCTGATGCAGTATGTTATAGTACCTGTGCTGGAAGATCAGCATAAGCCCGTAGGTGCTATTGTGACAGCCATGAACCTTAAGGACGATCATAACATCATTGGAAAGATCATGGGCGACACAGGCATGTACGGTATTATCGCTGCAGAAGAAAAAATTATTGCCAGCAGCTTTGAATCTGAAATATACAGGTTCAACATGGGGAACATGCTTCCTGAGGATATAAGTGAAGAGGCTCTGGGAAACGGTACATCCCATATAAGCAGACTCAAAATACATAAAAGTGACAGCAGGGAAAAGGAACCGTATTTTGGAGCTTTCAGGCCTATAAAGGATATAGAGGGTAAACATATTGGAGTACAAGGAATAATTTATTATGATCGCATGGCTGAGACTACCCTTGGTCAGGTAAGGGATTTTACTATTATTACAGTACTGCTTATGATAGTGGTTTTTTCGGCAATAGCCTGGTCATATATGAGGATCCAGCGGATTCTTCTTGAGGAAAAGAAATTCTCAAACAGGTTGAGTGATTTAAAGCGGTTTTCGGATCTGGTCAGACAAGCTGTCAGTGAAGATGATGTATATGATTTTCTGTTTGACATGGTAAGAAAAGACAGCAACATAAGTCAGGCCATAGTTGTGAAAAAAGGATACAGCAGCAATCAGCTGGAAGTATACAAAGCTATGGACAATGAAAAACTGAAATCTATGAGAAGCATGAGTGTGGGTAAGGAAAGCTGTCTGGCTGCAAAATCAGGTAAGGACTACATATGTAACAATACATGTGATGATTTTGCCTGTAAAGATTTCTACAGCCAATCCGAAAGCTATATCTGCCTGCCGATAATACTGGGAGGAATAGTATCGGGAGTAATACAGCTTCAAAGTGACAAGAAGGACTATTTCACAGAGGAAGTCATATCCGACATCAGAATTTATATTGACACTATCACCCCTGTGATCAGCAACCTGAGGCTTTTAGACAGTCTGAACAAAATGGCCTCTGTAGATACCTTAACCAACTTATATAACAGAAGATATCTGGAAAAATACCTGGAGGAGAAGATAGTGACATCAAAGGAGAATAACCTTGAGCTTAGTGTGATAATGATAGACATAGATTTTTTCAAGAGGTTTAATGACACATACGGCCATGACGCAGGAGATTATGTTTTGATGCATTTTGCGGATACGTTGAAGTTCAATGTCCGGGACGGAGATGTAGTTGCAAGGTATGGCGGAGAGGAATTTGTAGTTGTACTTCCAAATACCGGCTTGAGAGGTGCATACAGGGTTGCGGAAAAACTCAGAAGAAAGGTGGAGGAAATGAACTTGACGGCTATAAACAATGAAGAGCCTCCGAACATCACGTGCAGTCTTGGCATATCGTGTTATCCTCTCCATGGGAATAACATGGATAAGCTTATACAATCCGCAGACAAAGCACTTTATCAGGCAAAAAACACCGGCAGGAACAGGACTTGCATATTTGGCCAGGATAATAATCAGGATATTATGACAGAACAGCAGATATAATATTATTAAAGTTGTTTGGAAAAACATAGCTTAAACCCATAACAAAACATCAAATGGAGGGAATTGGATGAATAGTATCGTTTCTATGACAGCAAAGCATGTGAATACTTCTAAATCAGAGGATAAGATTTTCGCAGTAAACAGAGAAGCGGGCATTGCTTCACAGAAGTTTGGAAAAGAGAAGGTGGTAAATGCCACAGTGGGTGCCATATTGGACGAAGATGAAAGGCTGGCAGTACTGCCTTCTGTAATGGATATTCTAAAAAATCTTCCGGAGGCAGAATATGCTGCCTATGCTCCCATACTGGGAACTCCGGACTATCTGGATGCGGCGATTCAGGCAGTTTTTAGGGAGCACAGGCCGGAAGGGTATATAAGAGCTTCAGCAACCCCGGGGGGTTCAGGGGCAATAAGACATACCATCTGGAATTATTCGGATATTGGAGATACAATACTGACATCCGATTGGTTCTGGGGGCCTTATAGGACTCTTGCAGAACAGAATCTTAGGAAGCTTAGTACCTTTTCCCTCTTTGATGATGAAAAGGGATTCAATTTAAGCTCCTTTGAACATAGAGCAAATGAGCTGCTTGGAAGGCAGGACAGCCTTGTCATATTGTTGAACTCACCTGCGCAGAATCCTACCGGATATGCATTAAGTGACGAGGAATGGGGGCAGGTCATTGAAACACTGAAAAGGATGGCTGCGGACGGAAGCAAGAGGATAACACTGCTTTGCGACATAGCTTATATTGATTATGCAGGCAGCAACACAGACAACAGGAGATTTATGAGCCTTTTCTCCGGATTGCCGGACAACTTACTTGTGATAGTGGCGTTTAGCATATCGAAGAGTCTTACAATGTATGGACTCCGCACCGGAGCTGCAGTCTGTGTAAGTTCGAATCAGGATGTAGTCCAGGAATTTTCCAACGTATTTGAAGCTTCCAACAGAGGTACCTGGTCCAATGGAACAAGATGCGGCATGAAACTGCTGTCTGAGATTATGAATAACAAAAGTCTTCTTGATAAAGTGAGTCAGGAAAGGGAGGAGTTCAGGCAGCTGTTGGAGAAAAGAGCAGAAATATTCATAAAAGAAGCAGAAGAAGTCAAACTTGATATATGTCCTTACAAGGCAGGATTTTTTGTTACAATACCAACTATACAATCCGAAGAAAGCTGTATGCTTTTGAAGGAAGACAATATATTCGCAGTACCGATTTCAAGAGGAATCAGGTTTGCAATATGCTCGGTACCTCTTTACAAAATGAAAGGTATTGCAGGAAAAATAAAAAATGCAGTAGATAGGTTTTAAGGTATAGCATCCCTTTGTGTATGAATATCTACACTGCCGCTTATACATAAAGCAGAGATATCCCCCGTTAGCAGCTTAATGAGGGATATCTTTTACGTAAATATATGGATATACTTGCTGTGAGACTTGCACTTTCCGCTGTTTTTTTCATATTACTGATATTATGATGAAGAAGTTGGGAGGTAGTCCAATGGCCAAAAAGGTCAAGTGTCCCATGATGTGCGGTATGCCGATGCTGCCGCAAATGGCACCAATGTATATGGAACCAGATATGCCGATGCTTGAAGATACCGAAATGGAAAATTACTATGAGGATGAAGAGGATGACAGGCTTCTTATGGGGATGTATCCTGATATTTGCAAGAAGATAATGATCTATGTGAAAGTGGAAATAGACAGGATGGAAGAAAAAGATGAGACGATCCATGATGTCCGACCGGACAGGACAATGGTCGATATGATGACTGACAATGCATATAGGAGAATGGTAAAGGAAATGCCTGATATGGCTGAGGAAGATGCAGCAAGACAATTTCCCGGCAGAAGGTATTCAAGGGATCTATTAAGGCTGCTGCTTCTAAACGAGCTTTTCAGAAGGAGGCGCAGACGCAGGAGAAGAATCCCCTATGGGTATCCTTTTGGTGACTTTGATTTTGACAATGATTATTATGACTATGACTAAGGATAACACAAAAATAACTAAGCGATATACGCTTAGTTATTTTTGTATTGCACCGCTTGCTACATCAATTTTGACTAACTGTTCTCCCAGGGGTTCCACCTCAACGTTTCCGTTGGTCCACTGTGCTACATCCTCGATGAATTCACTTTCCTGCTCTATTGTTGTCAAAATCTTCATTGTCACATTTTCCATATATTCAATACTCTCAATGATATAATCCTTTTTTGGTATCTCATGTTGCAGCTTACTTAGAAAGCCATAGTCCATCGTAAGCTGATGTACAACAAAAGGCTGAACTTTTATGATACCGGCTGCTTTTATGCCTCTGGCTGCACCCTCTGTATATGCTCTTATGAGCCCACCTGCACCCAGAAGCACACCTCCGAAGTATCTGGTTACAATCACTATTGAGTTGGTTATACCTTCTTTTTTCAGTACTTCAAGTATAGGGACCCCCGCAGTTCCTGAAGGTTCTCCATCATCGCTGGAACGTTGTATGTTCATTGACTCTCCCAAAACATAGGCATAACAATTATGGGTTGCATCATAGTGTTTTTTTCTGATGCTTCCCAAGAATTGCAGAGCCTCTTCTTCTGAATAAACAGGTTGAACGTATGAAATAAATTTTGACTTTTTTTCTATAAAAAATGTTTCGGCATAGTCCTTGACCATTCTATAGCTGTTTGCCATATTACCACCCTTTTCACAGCCACTTGATATATATAAGATTATACAATATCGGCAGAAAAATCACCATTGCAGAAATTGTAAAGTTTTTTCCCGTTAAAACAGGGGAGAATATACTATGCTGAAAATACAAGAAAGATATAAAACGAAGCAGTGTTTGGCAGATACTCCATAATCGCGAAATACTGAACATATGTACCATATACAGTTTGCAGGCAGGATATCTGATCTATACACTTCATGGGAGGCAGAAATGGAAACCAGGATATGGTGTGAGTTCACCCCGCCGGGGGAAGTTTGCAGGGAACATATAATCAATGCGTTGAAAAGATATGATGTGACTCTGAATTATAAGCTGGAATATGGGTGTGATAATGAGGATTTTTATGATATGATCAAACTCTATAATGATAATGGCATACCCATATCCGTATGGGCTACTCTATCTGACGAGATGGGGTATTGGATAAATGAAAAGAATGCAGGACTATTCGACAAATATGTGAGGGAGCTGGTTGGAAAGCTTGAAAGTAAGTCATTAAAGATCAAGGGACTTTGTATAGATCTTGAAACTCCGTTGGATGATATTAAGAGTCTGAGTGATCCAAGGAATATATTTAGTCCTGTAGTAACCTTTGCTAAAATGCTCACCACTAATCTGAATAAGAGGCGTTTCAATGAAGCAAGGGATATACTCTCCGGTACAGCACAATTTCTCCGTGTAAAAGGGCTGGAAAGCTACGCCGCCTGTATAAGGCATTGCTACTATGATATAAGATTCAAATCCGAGCTTATGCAAAACGCCCTGGAGATACCTGTGTTCAATGTGGATTGGGACAGATACAATCTCATGTATTACTCTACAATGATAAGGAGTGAGATGAAAAAAATCAAGAAGGTGAATGTGGATTATATGATATACCACCAGGTATCACATCTGAAGGAGGTACTGAAGGATAAGCTGGCTATTTCGGTTGGAGTCACAAATGTAGGGAAGTTGGGTAATGAGCCCTATTACGAGGATATTTCGGAGTTTGAAAAGGACATGGGTATATTAAAGGGGATAGGAATCGACAAATTCTCCCTCTTTAGTCTGGATGGAATCACCGAGGAGAAAAAGCTTTTGGGATTTTTGGATGCAATGAAAAGGGCAAAACCGCATAAACCTGAGGCATGCAGCTATGTGATGAGGAATGAGGTGCTTTCTGAATTGCTTTTCAATATAGGCAAATTCTACTACCGACTTAGAAAGTAATTGCGGATATTGTTATATTCTGTAAGTATATAGTTTATTTTGACAATGATAAATGTTATAATAATCATATCATCACATATGAGGTGAATGCATATGAAGGTAATGAACATCCCTTCCAGTATTCTGAGGCCGGGAATGGCAATTTATGAAGACATCTACAATTCCTTGGGGGTATTAATCCTTAACAGGGCTACCATTCTTGACCAATGGCATATTGATAAGATACATATGAATAATGTAGATAAGGTACGAATAAGACTTACCGAAAACGATGGCTTATTTGTGGGGAATGAGGAAGAAGATATCAAGAGTGTCTACAGCTCTGGAAAAATAAGAGATTTTAGAGAAAAGTATACTGCTAAGGTTGATGAAGTAACACATATAATAAAAGAGATCGGGAAGGGTGCGGTTGTGGATGTTCACTCCGTCAGCCATATAAGCAGGCATATAATAAAAGAATTCAGCACTATAAGCGATGTCATAAATTACCTTCATCTTGTGAGGCCTTTGGATGATTATACATATTCACACTCACTGAATGTTTCTCTTATGTCTATTATAATTGCCAAGTGGATGAACCTCAGTGATGAAGAAATTGATGAGATTGCAACCGCGGGACTGCTCCATGACATAGGAAAGACCAAGGTGTCTGAAAAGCTGCTGATGAAGCCGGGAAAACTGACAGTTACGGAGTTTGAGGAGGTAAAGAAACATACCACCCTTGGTTACATGATGATGGACAATATAAAAGATGCTACCAACAACATGAAGTATTCTGTCTTGATGCATCATGAGAAGATTGATGGTACAGGATATCCTATAGGAGCTTTTGATGCTGAGATACCGTTGTTTCCCAAAATAGTAGCAATAGCGGACATATATGACGCAATGACCTCCAACAGATCATATCGGAACAGGATGTGCCCCTTTGAGGTGATTAAGAACTTTGAAATGCAGACCTTCGGAAAGTTGGATACAAAGGTGCTGACGGTGTTTCTGAAGAATATAGCTAATTCTTATATGAGTGATTTTGTTGAGCTGAATACTGGGGAGATATGCGAGATAGTGTTTGTGAATCCCAACAGGATATGGCAGCCTATAGTACGATTCGGAACAGAATTCATTGATTTGTCCCAAGATGAAGAGAGCAGGTTTATAAAAGCGATTGTTTAGAACGATAATACTATACCAGGCATGTGAATGATGATCATATGCCTGGTATTTGTATTATATTGTACAGCTTAGGCAAATAATAGGTGTGAAGAGAATGTATGATGCGGAGTGATTAAGGTGAAAAGGTATTTGTACTATCTGACTACGATACTCCTGGTCTTTTCATTGACTGATTATTGTCTGGGTGGCGGGCTGTTCAATCTTAGCAGTCATGTACATGATGGAATATCAGCAAGTATGAATGGTGTCAGTACTATTGGAGATCAATCCTCAGAGCTGCGAAAAATAGAAGGGGATGATGCTGCGGAGTTGGGCAGGTTCATTGCAGCAGAGTCCTGTGACTTTGTCCGTTCTGCCTTCAGAAGAGATAGAGAAAGGATTGCGGATATGCTTTCCGGAGAAACGGAATACATGGTTTTTAAGGACAATTCCAGTTATATAAGGTATGCCGCAGAAGACCTGCATGTGGAAGGATACATGGCTACAGACAAGAAGTTGGTAATGGTGAGGCATTGCTGGCATGTCATTGAGAAGGACGATACAATAACCTCTGCTGTTGAGGTGGCAGTAGAAGGAGAAAAAGAATGCCAGACATGGTACATTCACTATAGAAATAGTTCTGGTAAATGGAAGATATTTATGCTGGAGAATGGGGTATAGGGCATATACCCCATGATCTCAAAATAGCTTATACAACCTGCAGTATCACACATTTAAGGTACATTGACTCATCAGAGCCGTAGAGTACCGGATGATCCTTGGCTTGTGTCCTGAACTCCACCTGTCTGACCATTCTATGTGCATCCCTTGCCGCTTCCTGTATCATCTCCATAAATAAGCCGGGATACATATAGTGAGAGCAGGAGCATGTGACAAGAAAGCCACCGGGTTTCAAAATCCGCATTCCTCTCAGATTGATATCCTTATAGCCTCTATAGGCTCCTTCTACAGCTGATTTGTTCTTGCAGAAGGCTGGCGGGTCAAGTATTACCACATCGAAGATCTCTTCAGTAGTTTGATATTCCTTGAGAACATCAAATACATTTCCAACGACACCTTTTATCTTATCTTGCAGGCCGTTGATTTCAGCATTTCTTTTGACAAATTCGATTGCATGAGGTGAAATATCCACTGCAGTTACCTCTTCGGCTCCATAGTGGGCTGCATGAAGGGCAAAACCCCCTGTATGAGTAAAGGTGTCCAGCACACGCCCGCCTTTGACAAAGGGCGCCAGTGCCGCTCTGTTCTCTCTTTGGTCAAGAAAATAACCTGTTTTCTGTCCATTTTCAATATCTACAAGGATTTTAACCTGATTTTCCATAATTTCAACGGTGGTATCAAAAGGGCCTTTTATAAAGCCTTTTTTCTGTTCCAATCCCTCCTTTTCCCGAATCTGAACATCGTTTCTTTCGTATATTCCCTTGGGCTCGATTATCTCTTCCAGTAGCTCAACAATAATATCCCTGTATTTTTCTATTCCCAGAGAAAGGGTCTGTATGCTCAGATAGTCTGCGAACTTGTCAACTATAAGGGCGGGCAGAAAGTCAGCTTCTCCGAAAATCACACGGCAGCTTGAGGTATCCACCAGTTTTTTTCGGTAATCCCAAGCCTGAAGGATCCTTTTTCTGAAGAAATCCTTGTTTATTTCCTCATGTTCCCTGGTCAGCAGTCTGACCAGTATCTTGGATTTAGGATTAATGTAGCCTCTTCCAAGAAAACGGCTTCTGAAGTCGTATACATCAACAATATCAGCAGGGTCAAAACTCCCTTCAATATTTTTGACCTCATTGCCGAAAATCCAGGGATGACCCATCTGTATCCTTTGTTCTTCACCTTTTTTTAAAGTTATCTTAGCCATAGCCAACCTCTTTTCAATATTCTCGGTTTATATTTCTTGTTTATTATAACGAGGTGTGTTCCCCGCTATGCAAATCAGCAACTTAGGATTCCTATTCTGCAGCAGGAGATAACCATGTATCCTCTTTATTGAAATTATAACCCATAAGCTTCGGTGTTTATATCAAGTGCCGACAATACTGCTTCAAATATGAGCTTTGAAGCAATATCGAAGGAATAGGAGACGCAAAGCCTTTCTGTATACTTGTGAGCATCTTTTCCCAGAGGGCCTATGTTAATAAAAGGTATATCCAGCCCGGCTATTGTTTCCAGGGGTATCTCGTATCTATGGCCCCAAAGAGGAAAATTCCCCTTTATGCTGCTTATGTCTATGTTATCCGGCAGACTCAAATAGCTCATATCTGATAAGCCGGGGAAAAAGGGCTCGGCAGTCATTGGCTCATTATATGCTGCTCTTGACTTTTCCATGATCCTACCTGCAATTTCAGATATCCTGCCATTATCACCGCCCCTTCCGGAATGGGGGTAATACGGTGGTGCAAAGAACAACACTATCATGGGGTCTCTGTAAGGGCAGAACTTGTGTACTTCTTTTACTATATCAATAGATAGCTCTCTTAAATCATCGGGGGGGATTTTCGTGATATAAGTGTTCATGTGATCATCAAATTCTTTTCCTACAGTTTCCTGACACATGGAGTAAAGCTCTTGAAAGGTTATGACCATGGGTTTAATGGACATCAAAACTTGCTTGCTGCCTGTATAAGCATCCAGCAGTGCAGCTTTATCCCTGATATCGTCCAAAACCTCACTAAAGGCTTTCTCACCTATGACAAGAAGTTTTTTGAGTATTTCATCCGGAGTAGAAGATACTGTCATAAAATTAAAATACGCATAAGCAGCAGATGGAGTAGATACTGAATATGCAGCTTTCACATCAGATTGCTTCAGACATACAGGTGCCGGTACACGAAAGCTTCCGGCAGTATCGGAAAGCTCCGGATTGAGTTCGATGGCTTCAATGATCTTTGCTGTAAGCAGATTTGGATTCAGACCGGAAAAGGGATCACCTGCATGAGTCTCCTTCCCTACGCAGTAGAAAACCGGAAGCAGCTTGCCTACTGCTCCGGTATATATATACTTGCTGTTATCACCCGGATATTTTGGAAAGTGGGGTTCTGATACAATGCAGCATACATACTCCAGTTCCTTTTCTCTTTTTATTCTGGACAGCATTTCAACAGCTGCAAGCATTCCTGCAGAGTTGTTTTCTTCGTCAGGAACTGACAGCAAAAGGATATTTCCCGGGAAATCATCCAATTTACTCTCAATTTGATGCATTATTTCGACATCCAGGGCTATCCCATACTTCATATCCATTGTCCCTCTGCCAAAAATGTAGTCTCCTGATAAAAGATCCTCTTTGGCTTCTATTGATAGGGTCATACCGGTGCCCTTCTTTAACAGCTCTGTATATTCCAATGGTCTGAAGGCATAATCCTTGTAAGGACCATAATCTGCAACACCTACTACATCAAAATGACTCAAAAGTATTACTGTCTTTGGACTTTTTACCTTTCCCTCCATAAGGGCGTAAATGAAAGTTCTGCCCAAAGGGTCATTCTCAATAGGATTAATTGATACGTTTTCAGGACTTTCCTTAAAATAATCCATTCTCATGACAGCCTCAAAGAGTTTTTCTGTCATAACTTTTTCTCCGGTCGTCTCTGATATACTTGGCACACTGCAGAGTTCAACCAGAAGGTCCTTCATCCTATTTACATCCATCTATGATTCCCCCATTTCTATTTATATTCTATCAGAATAAAGAGTGTCTGCACATGTCTAAAATAGTATTACATGACAGGGCTCAAGTTTACATATGGCAGTAAATGGGATAAGATATAGATATGAATCAGATATCCGGATTACAGGGGAGGTTTATATGTTCAAAAAAAAGAAGAACTATCTAAAGCAGATATATAAGGTGAACCCGGAAACCAATGCTTATATCATAGAGATCTCATTGGTTGATTATAATGAAATCTTCAATGGCTGGGATCCTTCTCCCATAAAGAGAAGGGATCTTGATCCGGACCTGCTGAATTTTATGGAAGTATGTTCTTCTGACATCCCTCTGGATTATCCGCTGGAATTGCAATTCTATATGCCTGAGGATCAATATGATGAGAAAAAGGAGGAGCTTTCCAGAGTAGGGGTAAAGAATAATTTTGATTTTACTGTCCATTTCATCAGGAAGGAGATAGCACAAATAAGACGGAAGACGGTTTTCTATATTATCATGGCAATAGCTTTTTTGTCCGTTGGTTATTTGTCTTCTAAGGAGATAGAAGCAGGCTTTTTTACATCTATCCTGCTGGAGGGGCTTTCCATAGGCGGATGGGTATTCTTATGGGAAGCATTTTCTCTATTCTTCTTTTCTCGGCAGGAGGTTCACGGAAGGCTGAAAACATATATCAGATTTCAAAATACGGAAATAAGCTTTAAATATAAGTAATATAGATGTGGGTTACGGTATAATGCTTTCCACTCTTCTGTTTTTGAAACAAATAAACGCAGAATTACGTCTAATTATAAATAGGTAGATTTGGTGACATAGTAAATTGCATATGGATATGGAGGTTAAACATTGAAGACAAAAATAAGAGCTGCAGCAGCATTTATGATGATACTTGCAGTTTTGCTGGGACAGCTGGTACGATATGATGTGCAGGCTTCAGCTGAAGATGTGGTGAAAATCAGCATGCAGATAGGCTTTGACAAGTTTTATAAAATAGGTTTTACAACACCGATACATTTTGAGATAGAAAATGATCTCCGGGATATAAATGGTGAACTTCAGATAGAGATACCAGGGCAGAACAACAGTATTACAGTCTATGCAATGAATGTGAGCCTTCCCAAAGGTTCTGTAAAGAAGTTCCTGATGAATGTGCCCATGACTGCCTTCAATACCAAACTCAAGGTGAACCTTGCAGAAGGAAAGGATATTGTGAGCACAAAAACCTTCAGGGTAGACCCGGGTTCTAGTGGGGAGACCTATGTCATCGGCATTCTCAGTGATGATTATGATAGTATCAGATATATCAACAAGCTGACTGTAAAGAATCTCAACCGTTTCAGCACAAAGAACGTAAGGCTGGATGAGGATAGCTTTCCGGAGGATATTAACACATTAAAGACTTTTAATATCATAATAATAAATGATTTCGACACATCAAAGCTGAGTAAGGCTCAATACGATGCATTGAAGAAATGGGTGACCGGAGGAGGCGTACTTGTAATAGGTACAGGACCTTCACAGCACAAAACTCTGGCGGCTTTTAAGGATGATTTCATAACTGGAGAAATAGGAGAAATCGGGGAGTTCACTACTTCAAGTCTGCACGAAATGGCCGGAAGTAAAACTGTTGAGACAATGCTCCTTAGTGTATCTGATATAAGCATGGAAAAAGGCTTACCTGTAATAAAGGATGGAGATACCATACTGCTGCAGAAGATAGAAAAAGGCAGGGGCGTTGTTGGTGTGGCATCTTTTGACTTTGGGATGGAGCCTGTCTCCACATGGATCGGCAACAGCGCTTTTGCAGATAATGCCATAGCTGCCATGCTTCCGCAATATTACTTCAGCCAGATGATGGAAAAGGGGATAATGGCCCATGATAACACCTATGCTATTGAAAATGCTCTTAAGAATATTCCGGAGCTGCCATTACCTAAAACCTCCAGAATGGTGTTCCTATACATATTGTACATACTGCTTGCAGCTCCCATAAGCTATTTTGTCCTTAAGCGTATGGACAGAAGGGAGTATATGTGGATCACAGTGCCGGTGCTTTCTATAGTCTTTTCGGCAGTGGTGTATATATCCGGTGTAGGAACAAGGATAACAGAGCCGGTTACCAATGTCATATCTATAGTAGACATTGATGACAGCGGCACAATAATGCCCAGGACCTATGCTGGAGTATTCATCCCCAATAAAAGCAGTATTAGAGTAGAAGCGGGAGAAGACACTGATATACGTCCGCTAAGATATGGCAATATTAATTACAGAGGACCGATCAGCAGTGATGTTTCAATGGGTATTGTAGATTCCAAGGTCATATTGTCTCCAAAGACAGTGCTGGAGTTTTACGGAAGCGGAGTATGGAGTATGAAGACACTGGCAATGGAGAGGGATGAGATACTTACAGGAAAGGTGACCAGCAATTTGAATTACGCAAGGGGTGCATTTACAGGTACAATAGAGAACAATTCGGGTTTTGACCTAGAAGAGTGCTATATAATCACAGCTAACCAGTATGCAGATATTGGACCGCTGAAAAACGGAGAGGCAAAGCAGATAGAAGTCAAGCCCAGCAGCTATTTTGGGCAAAGATATGATCTAATAAATGCCATATATAAAGATCCCTATTCCGGTCCCAGGCCGAGGAATCAGAAGAAGCTTACTGCTGAAGAGATAGCGGTATTCAGGCAGGTAATGCAGAAAAGACAAGTGCTGGAATATGCTTTAATGGATGAGGTAAATCAGGGATTTGAAGCCGAACTCCTGGCGTGGAGCAGTGCTCCTGTAGCAGGGGAATTGATAGTGAATGGAAAACGTACAAAATCCTACGAGAAGACTTTGATAACCTCAAAGCTTGAACTAAGCTTCAGGGACGGCAGCAATGTGGAATACCCCTTGGGATTTTTGAAGCCGGCAATCATAAACAACCTAAGCTCAGGCAATTATGATGACTACGGCAAAACCTTCTATGGAAGAGGTTCTGTTGAGATACACTATACAATTGACAAAAGCATCAGTCCGGAAAGCATAAAGACACAATATACTGTAGGAAATCTGCAGAATGTAAAGCAGTACATCTGGGACAATGAGATAAATGATTGGGCTGAGGGTGATTATAGAAGCTTTGATATTCACGGAGACCTCCTTAAGAGGTATATAGACAGCAGCAACATGCTCAAACTGAAAATAGAACTGGAGGATAACGATGTCCAGCTTCCGCAGATTTCTGTGAAGGGAAGTGTCAGATAATGCTTTCAATAAAAGCTTTGAATAAGAGATATGGAAGATTTCAGGCTGTAACAGATCTGAACCTTGAGGTCAGGGAAGGTGAGATATTCGGATTTGTTGGTCCAAATGGTGCAGGTAAGACCACGACAATGAAGATCATGTGCGGACTTTTAAAGGCTACATCCGGAGAGATATCCCTGGAAGGGGTGGATGTACTGAGAAACAGCAGCAGGATAAAAGAGAAAATAGGATATATGCCGGATTTCTTCGGGGTGTACGATGATTTGAAGGTAAATGAATATCTGGAATTCTATGGGTCGATATATAACATAAAAGGTTCTGAGCGAAAGAAAATAACCGATGATCTTTTGGAACTGGTAGATCTTAGCAGCAAGAGGGATGCCTATGTAGACAGCCTTTCCAGGGGTATGAAGCAGCGACTATGCCTTGCACGCAGTCTGGTACACAATCCCAGGCTTCTTGTGCTTGATGAGCCTGCCTCGGGTATGGATCCCAGAGCAAGGGTAGAGATGAAGGAAATATTAAAGAATCTCAAGAGCATGGGCAAGACTATAATAATAAGCTCTCACATATTGCCTGAGCTTGCTGAGTTGTGTACCAGCGTAGGTATAATAGACAAGGGCAGGATGATAATAAGCGGCAGTGTCGCAGAAATAATGCAGCAGGTGTATAGCAAGAAGGTTATCAGGATAAAGCTCAGAGACAGGGTTAATGAGGCTGCTACACTTTTGAGGGAGTATCCCTTTGTTGATAAGCTTGTTCTTGGAGAGGATACCATACAGGTCGGCTTCGAGGGAGGAGACGAGGATATGAGCAAAGTACTGTCAGCTTTGGTGACTAAAGGTATTCCCGTGGTTTCTTTTGCACCATTAGACGGCAATCTTGAGGATGTATTTATGAAGGTGACTAAGGGGGATGATGAACAATGAACATGAATCCCGTACTATTAAAGGAGCTTAAGGTGAGAATGAGGGGCTGGAAGGCCGCAGGTATTATTGCATTGTACCTTCTAGTGATGACTTTGGTAGCACTCTTTATAATATATACTACCTTTACGAACCCATACGGTTCCAGCATAGACCCAGAGATCTCCATAGGGGCATATACAGCTCTTGCTGTAATACAGTTCATACTGATAATGTTTATTGTTCCTGCACTTACTGCAGGGGCAATATCAGGAGAGAGGGAGAAGCAAACTCTTGATCTGGTACTTTGTACAAGGCTGAGGCCTATATCTATAGTTACAGGTAAACTCTTTGCTTCAACCAGCCAGACTATACTCCTGATTATTGCATCTCTTCCGCTTTTTTCAATGGTTTTTATGTTCGGGGGAATCTCAATAAAGGAGATAGCGCAGCTTTTCGGTTTTTACATTGTAACGGCAGTTACCATAGGGAGCATAGGCATATTCTTCTCCACACATCTAAAAAGGACAACGGCAGCAACGGTTATGACCTATGGAATCGTGGCATTTCTGGCTTTCGGTACAATATTTATCGGTGTATTCTATATAAGAATATTCTATCAGTGGGACTATCAGAAATTCCTGCCGATACTGTACGCAAATCCGCTGGTGGGATTCAGTTCCATGCTTGCAGGACAGTTCGGTTATTTTGGCGGTGGGATGAGGCTCTTTCCCGGCTTCTACATAGCCAATCCCGGAAGCAGCCCAAACATTCTGAATACCATTGATCCATGGCTTGGAAATATAATATTCGATATCATATTGTCAGCGGTGCTTATTGTTCTCTCTGCAATAAGGATCAACCCCGTAAGGGAAGGCATGGCTTCGATGTTCAAACAGAGAAAGAGGCTAAAGAAAACAGATGCTGATAATATATAAAAACCCACAGGTTATATGTTGTGTGCCGGCTTAGAAGCAAAAGCACAATACCTGAAACACATAACCAGTAACATAGATACGCATCCCGAGCCGGGAGGAAGGCTGTGAGAATATGAGCACCATTGATATAGAAATATTAAAGATCGTCAGAAAGATAAGGGACAGACTTCATGCTGCCACAATTATCAATACTATGATATTAGCAGCGGCAGCAGCCTTATGTTTTGGAACAGGTATGGCCATAGTTGCAAGATTTATTCCGATATACAATGTATACCTGAGCATAGCGAAAATTGTAGGAGTGGTAGTGTTCGCTTCATTCCTCTACTCCTCTTTCAGAGGGCCCAGAAATATCCATGCAGCTCTAAAGGCAGACTCCTTTGGTCTTATGGAGCGGACAGTGACTGCCCTTGAACTTGCAGGGGACCAATCCGCCTTCGCAATTCTTGAGAAAAAAGATGCCCTGCACCATCTGAAGACTATGGATTATAAGAAAAATATGCCCTTAAGGCCAAATAAGAGATATTTGATGATATGCCTTATACTTACGGCAGTTCTGGCCTTATCAGGCTTTATCCCAAATCCTATGGCAGGAAAGGCTGAAAAACTTCACAAAATCAGCGTTCAAAAAGCAGAAGGGCAGAAGAGAGCCGATAAACTGGCAGAGCAGGTGAAGAACAATCGCAAATTATCGGAAGAACAGAAAATCCAGCTTGAAAAGCTGCTTGAAGAAATTAAAAAGGAGCTTAAGGACTCCAAGGATGAAAAAGAACTGAATAAAGCCCTTGGAAGAGCTGAAAAGAAACTGGAGTATATCAGGGATAAGTATTTCCCCGGAGGGGATTTGGATAAAATAGCAGATACCTTTTCCGGCAATGAGTCGACAAAGGTGCTTGCAGATATGATTAGAAAAAAGGATGTAAGAGCCCTTAAGGATAGTATTAGGAAGCTGGCGGAAGACATGATGAAGCTCTCCGCTGACGAGAAAAAACAGCTTGCTGAAGAGCTTTCCAAGCTTGCGGAAGAGATAAAGAACAACCCGGAGTTAAGTGAAGCCTTTGCTGAGTTGGCTGATAAACTGGCTTCAGGTGAGCTGGGGGATATATCCGATGAACTTGATGAACTGGATAAGGGTATATCAGAGCTTATGGAAAATGATAAGGTAAGGAGCGCCATATCCGAACTGGCTGAAGCATTGGAACAGACTAATTCCGTACAGGGAAGCAGGAACCAAGGGCAGCAGGGGCAAGATGACAATGGCCACCAGGGACAGGGCAATATACCCGGCAGCAGCGGCATGCAAGGTCAGGGCAGCCA
>JAWLHF010000060.1:0-20222 GCA_041690515.1 Clostridiaceae bacterium
CAACCGCTGAAGGTTCCTCTCTGTAGACCTTTTTGATTTACTCTTCCCGATCTTAGCATCAAATATTTATCTGTGAATTCAACTCTCAATTATATATATTATTATAGTTAATATATACTATGTCAATACTTATTTTTATGTTTCAACAGGTATTGATTGCTCCGTCGTTACAATATACCGTCTATAACGCAAAAATCCTTCATATATATAAATCTCTTCAGAAACATCCACCCCTCTGCGGGCAAGTATCAGATAACCTGCTGCTTCTCCCGTCTTTTTCCTTGTGAACATAAAAGGATTGCTTTTGATGGTCTCCGCATATTGGTAGCTATTACCCCCATGTTCTATTATATCGGGATAGCTTACCTCCTTTGCAGGTGATACCAGCCTGAACACATATATTACAACAAGTATCATCAGGATGGATATGAGAGTATATCTGTTACCGCTGCCTTTTTTCCTTAAAGTAAACATTACCGCTATGCTTCCTCCTTATATACATTAGCCACAGCATATGCCGCTATCCCTTCACCGGTCCCAGTAAAACCAAGACCTTCAGAAGTAGTCGCCTTGATACCAATACAGTCCTTATCTATCTGCAGCACGCCGGATATCCTCAGCTTCATTTGGCCAATGTAAGGTGCAAGCTTGGGTTTCTCCGCAACTATGATACTGTCGATATTGGATATGGCATAACCCTTGACGGAAAGAAGCTCTTTCACCTTTTCCAGCAGAACAAGACTGGATATGTCTTTGTAGGATGCATCATTATCCCGAAAATGACTTCCTATATCCGATTCTCCGCAGGCACCCAACAGCGCATCCATAATTGAATGTACCAGCACATCTGCATCTGAGTGTCCCAGCAGTCCTTTCTCATAAGGAATCTCAACCCCGCCCAGCACCAGCTTCCTTCCTTCTGTCAGCCTGTGCACATCATATCCATTGCCAATCCTATGCTTGAACATATTTCCACCTCGTATTTTACAGCTATCTTGCTCTATACATACCGTAAATATTCTATCTCTAAAGCTTCTCTTTTATGAAAGCTCCAAGAGCCTTATCTGTTTTCTTGATATGATTGAGCAGCCAATCAATCAAAAGTTTGTTCATCCTTATTACCAGACCCGGAGAAACACCTTCCTTGTCAAGGCTGTCCTTCAGCATTTCAAAATCCTTGACAAACTGAGTATGCATTAATTTGTGGCTGTTATACTCCGGATAGTTGTATTGCCTTTGCAAAGCCTCTTCGTCCGAAAAATGAGTTATAACATACTCACCAAGATAATTGACCACCTTGACCACTTCTTCTTTTCCCTTGCCTTTGTTGCAGGCTTCAAAAAGATTGTCAATCCTTGCAAACAATTCCTTATGCTGATTGTCAATATGATCTACACCTATTTTCAAATCCTCTTTCCATGTTATTGACATACTTTTACCCCCCTGATTATTTTCCGGCGTTTTTTAATCCTGTTTCGCCGTTTACCGATATTATTCTACATTTGTATTAATTTTCCTCCCGATAATTGTTATTTATTCATAATTATTTCCGCAAGTTTAATATCCTCAGGAGTAGTTACTTTTATATTTTCATAATCGGACTCTATCATCCTGACTTTAATTCCGATGCTCTCTACAAGAAATGCATCATCAGTGCCTAATATTCCTTTTTCTATTGCATTGTCATGAGCTTTTCTGATTATGTCCGCTTGAAAAGCCTGAGGCGTCTTAGTCACCCATACCTTATCACGGCTGGGGGTATATTCTACAAAACCGTCTGCATCAAGTATCTTCACCGTCTCTTTGGCCGGCATCCCTGCTGAGACAGCACCGTATATCTTTGCAGCATCTATGCATCTTCCTATTATGTCCCCTGTTATTATAGGCCTTGCTCCGTCATGAATGACCACCACATTGCAGTCAGCCTTAAGCTGTGCCAATCCATTATAAACCGACTGCTGCCGTTCACTGCCTCCTTCTACAAGCCTGTCCACCTTATCAAATCCATAGTGATTGATTATCGTCTCCCTGCAAAGCTGCAGCTCATCTCTGCCTGCGACAAGTATTATACTGTCTATAGCTTTACAGTTCTGAAAAGCTTCCATAGTATGTGCAAGAAGAGGCTTTCCTTTGAGTGTAATGAACTGCTTATTGATTCCAGCCTTCATTCTGGAGCCCTTTCCCGCAGCAAGTATTATTGCAGTATTCATGATCCGGACCTCCAAACATCTTATAAGTAAACCCTAAGCAAACCTTGGTTCACTTAGGGTATGAGATTTACGACACTTTATCTACTGCTGATTTGGGTTTTACAAATATCATTCTTCCGGCTGCAGTTTGAAGAACGCTGGTTACCACTACTTCAATGGTCTCTCCTATAAAGCGCTTCCCTCCGTCAACTACTATCATTGTTCCGTCATCAAGGTATGCCACTCCCTGACCAAACTCCTTACCATCCTTTATGACCTGAACCACCATTTCCTCACCCGGCAGTACCACAGGTTTGACTGCGTTTGCAAGCTCATTGATGTTCAGGACAGGAACCCTCTGGAACTCCGCTACCTTATTGAGATTGTAGTCATTGGTGATAACCTTGCCTCCCATGAACTGTGCCAGTTTTAAGAGCTTTGTATCGACCTCGGACAGCTCCTCAAAATCCTTTTCAACGATTTCCACGTTGATATCCAGTTCCTTTTGTATCTTATTCAGGATATCAAGACCTCTGCGTCCTCTGTTTCTTTTCAATGCATCTGATGAGTCGGCAATATGCCTTAACTCTTCCAGAACAAATGCAGGTATTATGAGAGGACCCTCAACAAATCCTGTCTTGCATATGTCTGCTATTCTTCCATCTATTATAACACTAGTATCGAGAATTTTGGGCTGTACTATATTTTCTGCTTTTCCGGATGTCTTTTCTTTTTCCTTCTGCACCGACCGCTTCCAAGGAAGGAACATTCCTAAAAGATCCTCTCTTTTCTTGGTCGCTATGCTTACTCCAAGATATCCAAGAAGCAGATATATCATTATCGACAGCAAAGTCCCAAGCCATGCAAATGGTATCAGCTTTATCGGACCACTGCTTATGAGATAAGCTATTATCAGACCTATTATAAGACCCACCGCCCCGACAAGCATTTCTGTTGTCGGTATTTTCTGCAACATTCTCTCAACTTTTGTGGTAGATTCCTTACCTATATTAATAAGCCAAGAAGATATTAAGTAAAAAATTATTCCACCGATTGCCCCCCCGAATAAAAGTAAAATAAGTGAATTTCCTCCTGAAACATCATAGCCAAAAATATTTGTTACCCCGAAATAGCTTGTGAGAAGATACGACATTTCTGCACCCAGAGCAACCCCCAAAACCATTAACACCCAAACAAAAACTTTCCTCATCTATAAGTTCACCTCCTTTATTAAGTATATCCAGTTTGATACTTTTTAAGCAATTATAGACCAATTATATTATATCAAATATATCGGTATTAAAAAATAACAATTACCAATTAATTTAAGGCAAATATATAAGAATTAAGTTGTCTTCCCACTTTATCCCTTTATTTTATCTGCCTCTGCAATATTTCTTCCACTCTGTCACAAGACTCTTCAATCATAAGCATCAACTCGCTGACCAAAAGCTGTCTTACATTTTCGAGCATCCTCTTCTCACCTGCGGACAGCCTTTTTTCACGGTCTGCAACAGTAAGGTTCTTCACAAGCTCCGACAATTCAAAGATATCTCCCTTTCTTATCTTCATCTCATTCTCTCTGTACCTTTTGCTCCAATTTTTGCACATACAGCTTGTTTCACCTGATAGTATATTATATATATCGTCAAGGAGATCCTTTGGTGTTATACTTCTTATGCCTTGATTCTGCACATTATCTATGGGCACCATGACCTTCATATCGCCTAAAGCAAGTCTGATAACATAATATTTATATTTTTCACCCAGCACTTCCTTCTCTTCTATCCCTTCTATGACTCCTGCTCCATGACGTGGATAAACAACCTTATCACCTATATTGAACATCGATTTACCTCCAATCAGATTTACTTTCCCAACAAGCCGCCCAGATTACCATAATTTTCTATAGCTAACAGAATGTCCACATTGCAATTATAAATTGACATTGGAATTCCTAATACTTATAATAAATATATAGTAACTGTGAAGCTTTACTCATAGCTATATCAGATTTACCTGAAACCTTACTATATTTTATGTTTACTATTATATAGGAGTGATACCTGATGAAAGATTTGCTTTACGATCACTTCCAAGACAGCGTTGGAGAGCTTTTGGTCCGTCACAAGAGTATTCTTGATGTGTTGACTAAATATCAAGAGTCCCAGTCACGGGTCAATAGGGCTGTAGTAAAGGCGGTGACCTCCTGCGGATGTATAGAGATCATTTCAAAAAAACAGAATTTTGATGAGGAAGTGACCTTACAGGATCTCAAGAATTATATGGATACTCACCTTAAGGGGGGTCTGTGTGACAACTGCCGGGACGTTATCGAAAAGGAGCTTGGCAACAATCTTTTTTACATAGCAGCTTTATGCAACGAATTAGATATCAATATGTATGACGTACTCTTAAAGGAATACGAAAAAATGCATACACTCGGTATCTACAACTTATTCTAGAAAAAGAAGCCCTGTATACGGCTTATGCCGCATACAGGGTTTTTTCATGCCTAAATGTGCCTCTCTGTCTGTATCTGCTCATACACACGTTTGAGACTCTCCTTTATTATTCTTGCTCTAACCTCTCCTATCCCCTCAACATCATCCAATTCTTCTATTGAAGCTCCCAGTATCCTCTGCAGCCTTTCAAAATCCGCTACCAGATTTTCGATTATATTCATGGGCAGTCTTGGAATCTTGCTCAGAATCCTGAATCCTCTGGTTGAGATAGGCAGATCCAGGGTATTTATGTTGTTGCCCAAACCCAGTATTTTTGCTACAAAAGGCAGTTCCAGAAGATCCTCTGACGATTGATTCCTCAGGGTTCTCATGACTTCCTTGTAGTTTCTCTCTTCATCCTTAGGCAGGTAATCCCTTATAAGCAGAGTCTCCTCTTCCTTCAAGCCTGAAACAAGCTCTTCCAGCTGCATGCTTACAAGCTTTCCCTCTATGCCCAGCTCATGTATATACCGTTCCACCTCAGCCACTATCCTGGTAACAATCTCTATTTTCTGCACTGCCAGCGACACATCCAGTACTGTTGCTATATCATCGAACTCCAGGGAACCAAGATTCGCCAGTGTCCTGTCCAATACCGACTTATATTTTGTCAAGGTCTGAAGCGCCTGGTTTGCTTTGGATAGGATTATACTCAGGTCCTTCAGTACATACTTCAGATAGCCTTTATAGATTGTGATGATGTTTCTCCTCTGAGAAATCGAAATAACAAGCTCTCCTGTCTGCCTTGCCACTCTTTCGGCAGTCCTGTGCCTTATACCGGTTTCGGAGGATGGTATTGAGGGATCCGGTATCAGCTGCGTATTGGCATATAGAATTTTCTTGGCATCCCGGCTGAGTATAATTGCTCCGTCCATTTTTGCCAACTCATATAAATATGCAGGAGAAAAATCAGAATTGATATGAAACCCTCCATCAACAAGATCCATTATCTCCTTGCTGTCACCAATCACAATCAATCCTCCTGTTTTTGCCTTCAGAACACTCTCCAGCCCTTCCCTCAAGGAGGTCCCAGGGGCTATCATCTTTAGGCAGCCCTGCAGCCCGTCTTCTCTTATTGCATCTTCCCTCATAAGCTTATCCTCCCATTATTACGTCCAGCATTTCATTAACACTTGATACTCCTATAATCTCTATATCTGAATTGTTTTCAAGCCTCTTTATATTGTTGCGCGGTATTATGCATCTCTTGAACCCGAGCTTTGCTGCTTCATTCACCCTTTTTTCCATGAGATTGACTGCCCTCACCTCTCCCGCAAGTCCTACTTCTCCTATTATTATGGTACCTTCATCTATCTCCTTGTCTCTAAAGCTTGAAGCAATAGCTGCAATTATCCCCAGATCTGCGGCAGGTTCATTAAGCTTGATGCCTCCAACCACATTAACATAGGAGTCACTGGTTCCCAACTGCATCCCCACTCTTTTTTCCAGTACAGCCATAAGCAGCATCACCCTGTTGTAGTCAACGCCGGTAGCATTTCTTCTTGGAACACCGAAGCTGGTGTGGCTCAAAAGCGCCTGAACTTCAACAAGCATTGCCCTGGTACCTTCCAAAGCTGAAATAACGCAGGAGCCGGATGCCCCTTTCATTCTTCCTGAAAGCAGCATCTCAGATGGGTTCGCCACCTCAGTAAGCCCTTTGTCACCCATTTCAAAGATACCTATTTCATTTGTAGAACCAAATCTATTCTTAACTGCCCTCAGCACTCTGTATGACATATGGGTCTCCCCTTCAAAATACAGAACTGTATCGACCATATGCTCAAGTACTCTTGGACCGGCTATTGCACCTTGTTTTGTCACATGACCGACTATAAAAGTCGCTATGCCGTCTTGCTTTGCAATCTTCATAAGTCCCAGGGTCGCTTCCCTGACCTGGCTGACACTTCCGGGAGCCGAGGATATATCCGGATTGTACATGGTCTGGATAGAATCCACAATCAGAATATCAGGCTTCATATCTCTTACATACACATCAACATTCTGGGTGCTATTTTCGGATACGAGATATATGTTGCCTGATTTAATGCCCATCCTGGAAGCCCTCAGCTTGATTTGAGCGGTTGATTCCTCACCTGATATATACAATACCCTAAGGCCTTTATTTCCTGTATTATTTGAAATCTGAAGCAGCAAAGTTGACTTACCTATCCCGGGGTCACCCCCTACAAGCACAAGAGAACCTTTGACAATACCTCCCCCCAGGACTCTGTCCAGCTCCGAATTACCTGTGGTCAATCTTTCTGCTATATCTTCTGATATATCCGGAAGAGGTTCCGGCTTTGATAATACACTCAGCAGCTTCTTCTGTGCCTGAGCCTCCTTCTGCTCTACTTCTTCAACAAGGGTATTCCACTGTCCGCACTCAGGACATTTACCCATCCATTTTGGGGATTCGCTCCCGCATTCATTACATACAAATTTTGTTCTTACTTTTGCCATCACTGCACCTCATCACTTTATCCCCACAATAATAATATCGGAAATTTTACACATTTAGTAAACTCTATATACAATCATTCCCAAATATTCGTACTTTTTTTCGTAAATGCATATTTCTATTATACTATATCTGACAATACTGCAGCCATATGTTTCCCACTAAACATTTTACATTGAAGTCAAATAGTGCGATACTTTTTTGTGCAGTATAAAAGTTCAGGCACTGATTTTGTAATGATAGATCTTTTTCACGACACATATAAGAGAAAACAAACGGATTTGATACTACAGAATAGTTAGGAATAAACCTGCAGAATCGGGTGCGGAATGCGCGTCCCTACAGAATCAAAACAATCCCCCTGTCTAAACAAGGGGGATTGTTTTTTACTTATTCTTGAATACCAACCGGTCTTCTTCTGCATCAATAATGATATTGGAGCCTAGTTTTATCTCTCCCTTAAGCATCTCCTCCGAAAGACGATCCTCTACCATCTTTTGTATCGAACGGCGCAGCGGCCTTGCCCCATATGCCTGATCATAGCCCTTTTCCACCAGCAGCTCTTTCGCTTTATCCGATACTTCGACATTTATATCCATTTCCTTGATTCTGTCAAGCAGTGACTTCAGCATAAGCTCTACAATCTTCTTCAGATGCTCTTCCTCCAGTTGATGGAATACTATTATCTCATCAACCCTATTCAGAAACTCAGGTCTGAAGGTTCTTTTAAGCTCCTCCATAACGTTATCCTTCATCTTTTCGTAAGCATCATCCCTCTCATTACTTGCGGTGGCAAATCCCATGACAGCTTGCTTTCTAATGGTGCTGACACCTACATTGGAGGTCATAATAACCACTGTATTCTTGAAGTCGACAGTTCTCCCCTTTCCATCCGTCAGCCTGCCGTCATCAAGTATCTGAAGCAGTACATTAAAAACATCCGGATGAGCTTTTTCTATCTCGTCGAGGAGTATTACAGAATAAGGCTTCCTCCTTACCTTTTCTGTCAGCTGACCCCCTTCCTCAAAACCCACATAACCTGGAGGAGAACCTATAAGCTTTGATACCGTGTGCTTTTCCATGTACTCAGACATGTCTACTCTGACGACAGCATTTTCATCTCCAAACAATGCTTCTGCCAGAGCCTTGGAAAGCTCAGTCTTTCCTACTCCTGTAGGCCCAAGGAATATAAAGGAACCTACCGGCCTTTTGGGGTCCTTCAACCCTACCCTTGCTCTCTTGATTGCCTTGGAAACCGCCAATACAGCTTCTTCCTGTCCGATAACCCTTTCATGCAGTATTGACTCCAGATTAAGCAGCCGTTTCGACTCCTCTTCCGCCAGCTTGGTTACAGGTATCCCGGTCCAGCTGGACACTATTGCGGCAATATCTTCTTCAGTGACAACCAGATCCTTGGAGGTAATCCTGTCATTCCAGTTTTTCTTTATTTCCTCCAGCTGTTGTTTTATATCTTGTATCCTGTCTCTTATCTGAGCTGCTCTTTCATATTCCTGCAGACTAATTGCCTCCGCCTTTTCCTTCTCTAAAGACGAAAGCTCATCCTCCAGCTTCTTTTGATCCGGAGAAGCAGTATATACCTTTATCCTCACCTTGGATGCCGCTTCGTCCACCAGATCTATAGCCTTATCCGGCAGGAATCTGTCTGCTATATATCTGTCTGACAGGTCAACGGCTGCCCGGATTGCTTCATCTGTTATCTTCACTTTATGATGAGCTTCATATTTGTCCCTCAGGCCTTCCAATATCAGCAGCGCTTCTTCTTTTGTAGGCTCTCCTACCGTTACAGGCTGAAAACGCCTTTCCAAAGCAGGGTCCTTCTCAACATGCTTCCTGTACTCATCGAGGGTCGTAGCTCCTATAGCCTGTATCTCCCCTCTTGCCAGAGCCGGCTTCAATATGTTGGAGGCATCAATAGCACCTTCCGCACCTCCTGCCCCGATAATGGTATGCATTTCGTCAATGAACAATATGACATTCTTTGACTCCCTGATTTCATTCATTACGTTTTTGAGCCTTTCCTCAAATTCCCCCCTGTATTTGGAGCCTGCAACCATTGAAGAAAGATCCAGAGTCACGACCCTCTTCCCTTTAAGTATCTCTGGTATATTTGCTTCAACAATTTTCTGTGCCAAGCCTTCTGCGATGGCTGTCTTGCCTACACCGGGATCTCCTATGAGTACCGGATTGTTCTTGGTTCTTCTGCTTAATATCTGAATAACACGCTCTATTTCTTTTTCTCTTCCTATGATAGGGTCCAGCTTGCCCTCTCTTGCCATTTCTGTCAGGTCTCTGCCAAACTGATCCAGAACAGGAGTTTTTCCTCCTTTAGCTTTGGCTCCTGTCGGTTTGCCCTCTACTTTTTCATCATTTATCAATGCCAATATATCCTGTCTTACGCTATCAAGGTTCAAGTTCATACCGGTTAATATCTGAGCAGCTACCCCTTCTCTTTCACGGATCAAAGCCAAAAGCAGGTGCTCTGTTCCAATATAGCTATGCCCCAGGCTTCTTGCTTCATCAACACTCAATTCAAGAATTGTCTTTGTTCTCGGTGTATAGCCCATGACCTGCTCAATATTCTGTTTACCCTTGCCGATAGCAGTTTCAACATTCTGTCTGACTGTTTCAAGGGATATTCCCTTGTTCTTTAGCACTTGAGCCGCCACTCCCTCGCCCTCTTTAATGAGACCAAGCAGTATATGCTCGGTGCCAATATAGTGATGATTTAGTCTGAGGGCTTCTTCCTGAGAATAGACCATTACTTTTTGCGCTCTTTCAGTAAATCTATCAAATACTCCCATACATATCCTCCTGCAAAACAAATGTTAATTTTCCAGCTTGCTCCTTATCATTTCTGCTCTTATTATATCTCTTTCACCGGAGCTCAATTCCCTGCCGCTCAGCTTTTGTATACTCGCAGTCTGAGTATCTATCATTATCTCATTCAATAGCTGAACAGGGATATTTTCAATAATACCCGAATCAACTCCCAGTCTTATATCCGAAAGCAGCTTCATACATTCCTGGGAGCTCATCACTCTTGCATTTTTCATAATGCCCCAGGAACGCCATATCCTATCTTCTATCTGCATCCTGCTGCTTCCCAGCAGTACCTTCCTTGCTTCCTTTTCCTTGTCAATTATCTGTCTTGTTACCGCTGTAAGGCTGTCTATTATTTCCTCTTCCGCTCTTCCAAGGGTTATCTGATTGGATATCTGGAATATGTTTCCTATACTCTCTGTGCCTTCTCCATAAAGTCCTCTTATGGTAATGCCTATATGCGCTACCGCCTGGAATATCTTGCTTATATTTCCCGTTATGTTTAGCGCAGGCAGGTGCACCATCACAGATGCTCTCATACCTGTACCTACGTTGGTAGGGCAGCTTGTGAGGTAACCCCAGTTCTCACTATATGCATACTCCAGCTTCTTCTCCAACACATCATCTATCTTGCTGGCCATTTCCCAGGACCTTTTTATCTGAAGTCCCGGAAGGATGACCTGTATTCTTATATGATCCTCTTCATTGACCATTATACTGACAGTTCCGTCGCCATTGATATAAGCTGCTCCGACTGCACTGTTCCTTGCCAGGCCCGGGCTAATAAGGTGCCTTTCTACAAGAACCTGCCTTTCCACAGGTAGCAGCTCCTGCATCATATAATCCTTGAATTTTATCTGCTTCTCTACCGGCAGAAACCCTTCTCTGACCATTTCTATCACTTTCATTGCCTTTTCAGTGTCCAATCCGGTGGGAAATGGTATGTTGGCAATGTTCCTGGCAAGCCTAATACGGCTGCTCAATATGATTTCATTATGTGGACCGTTCCCCTGCATCCAGCCTTTCATCACATTTCCTCCTTTCCGGTCCTGTTGATTTCCTTTATCCTATCCCTTATTGCCGCAGCCTTTTCATACTCTTCATTTCTTACGGCATCCTCCAGCTGCTGCTTGAGTTTTTCTATCTCCCTCAGTACTTTTATCCTGCCTCCTGCCCTATTTGGTATCTTCCCTGTGTGACTGGTATTCCCATGGACCTTTTTAAAAAGAGGATTGAGTCTTTCTCCAAATACGCTATAGCAGCTGCCGCACCCGAATCTGCCTGTCTCCTTGAACTTACTGTAAGTCAGACCACATACACCGCACTTTACGTCATTGACCATATCAGACTTTTTAACAGTTGCTCCCCCTGCATTTAAAAGCCCAGCCAACAAATCATTCACGGAAAAGCTTGTGCTTATACTTAACAGATTCTTCTGCATTGCACATTGCTCACACAAGTGCATATCTGTTTTCTTACCGTTTTCAACTTTTGTTATGTGTACCGTTGCCGGTCTCTTTGCACATTCATCACATAGCATATACTATATCCACCCCTTCTGAAGTGTTATTAATTATATCAAAGCCGCTACTATTACGGCCTTTAGAATCTCCGCCCTCAGCTTGTCTCGATACGGTTTAACCACCATCGACAGCGTACTGTCATCAACTGAAGCCTTAATGATGTTCACAGTTTTAAAGTCAATAAGCTTCTTCTTATGCAAAGCTTCTGCAAGGGCAAAAGCCCCTTCTTTGTTGATGCTTTCTCCAATGCTTTTTGTAAGCACATTCAAAAGATAATCATCTTTGTCGATTTCCAGACGGGTGATTTTGATGCAGCCACCTCCGCCTCTTCTGGACTCTATGAAGTATCCCCTTTCAGTAGTGAACCTTGTCATCAGCACATAATTAATCTGTGACGGAGCACAATCAAACCGGTTTGCCATTTCATTTCTTTGTATCTCAATGGCTCCTTCACCCTGCTCTATCATCTCACTGATGAACTTTTCAATCATATCACTTAATCTTGACATATCATCACTCTTTCTGACTTTGACTTTCTTTGACCTTTGCTTATATTATAATCGATACTGTATTATTTTTTCAAGTATTAATTATATTTCCATGAGCTTTTATATTATTTATTCCCTCATATATTATTATTCAGAACTCTTCTCATAAAAAAACCTTCTGCTGAAGCAGAAGGCAAATAGAGCAAAAATAAACTACACTGAGATTTATTAATAGGTTGTATTATCCGATTTACCTAAGGACTGCAGATGTTGAGCCTTGTTCTTCTGTTCCTCTGAGCTTACCCAATAATGGAAGGTTGATATGAATTCCCCGTAGAGACTGATATCATTAAGCTTATCTTCGAATTCCCCATAATCATAGTTTTGATTCATGCTACTCCTCCTTATCGTGGCTTATACCTTTCTCTTTGCTATGATGTAATAGTCTCTGCCGTCATGTCCGCCTTTAGTTGCCCATTCAAAATTATTTTTTTCAAGTACCGAAAAAATATTCTGTGCACTATACGAGTCCTGACTATTCATCGATACCACCAACTGCTCTTGCTCGCCCATATGTTTGACGGTATCAACGATCCTCCTCACATCGCTGAGAGTAATATTCCCATCAACACTAATCATCCTCTCAATCATCTGCCAGCCTCCTAAGACATTTATATCCAGACACATCTACATAGACTAAACACTATAAAGCAGTTCTGCTTTATAGTGTTTAGCAATTTAGTCATCCGTACATTTATAGTTTATGAATCAGCAAACTAAATATGCACAATAAAAAAAACATGGCAAATCCAAAATTTGCCATGTTTTTGTTTTTATTCTTTATCCTTATCTTTTCCTGCATTAGCAGCTTCAATTATCTTCTGAGCAGCCTGAGCAGGTACTTCCTCGTATCTTGCAAAGCTCATACTGAAGCTTCCTCTTGCCTGTGTCATGGATCTTAAGTCGGTTGCATACTTGAACATTTCGGTCAGAGGTGCTTCCGCTGAAACCTTCTGCAGCTTTCCGCAGGGTTCCATACCAAGTATTCTTCCTCTCTTCTTGTTCAGGTCTCCTATTATATCGCCCATGTACTCATCCGGAACTAGTACTTCAACGTGGTATATAGGTTCAAGCAGTACGGGATTGGCTGAAGCCATACCCTTTTTGTAAGCCAATGCAGCCGCAATCTTGAAAGGCATTTCTGCTGAATCCACAGGATGGAAGGAACCGTCATACAGCTTGCATCTTATATTAACAACAGGGTATCCTGCAAGTACACCTTCCTCCAGGCATTCCCTAAGCCCTTTTTCTACTGCCGGTATATACTGTCTTGGAACAACTCCTCCAACTATATTGTCTACAAATTCAAATTCAGTGCTTCCGTCCAGAATAGGCTCGAATTCCACCCAGACATGACCGTACTGACCGTGTCCTCCTGACTGTTTCTTGTGTTTCCCTTCTGCTTTAGCCGATTTTTTAATTGTTTCCCTGAAAGGTATCTTAGGATCCTTCAAAACTACTTCGACACCGAACTTATTCTGCAGCTTCTTTGTAACAACCTCAAGATGCTGCTCACCCATGCCCGATATCAAGGTCTGCTTTGTTTCTACATTCTTTTCAACTTTCAATGTAGGGTCCTCTTCAACAAGTCTCTGGAGTCCGTTTCCTATCTTGTCTTCGTCTCCCTTTGCCTTCGGCTCTATAGCCATTGAAATGCTAGGTGCCGGGAAGTTAGTAGGTTCAAACACCAGAGGATTATTTGGATCACACAATGAATCACCTGTTGTAGTAAACTGTAGTTTTGCCACTGCAGCGACATCACCTGCAACAAGCTTATCCATAGCAACTTGTTTCTTACCTCTCATAAGGAACAGATTGCTGAGTTTTTCCTTCTTCTCCTTGTTGGAATTGTATACTTCCATATCTGCTGTCAGCTTACCCGACATGACCTTGAACATAGATATCTTTCCAACAAAGGGGTCTGCTATGGTCTTGTATACCTGTGCACTGAATGGTGCATTAACATCCACCTTTACACTTGTTTTCTCATTGCTCTTTACATTAACAGCTTCAACTGCCTTTGAATCAACCGGACTTGGCATGTAATTCAATACCATATCCATAAATACATCGACTCCGATATTCTTCGATGCAGCTCCGCAAAGTACAGGAACAACATCCCCGGTTATAACACCAAGCCTCAAGCCCTTTATAATCTCTTCCCTGGTAAGCTCTTCACCGCCGAAGAACTTTTCCATAAGCTCTTCATCAGTCTGGGCTGCTGATTCTATTATCATATTCCTGTATTCTTCAACCTCATCCTTAAGGTCAGCAGGTATTTCACCTTCAACGGTCTTGTTTCCTTCTCTGAGTTTTGCCTTCATATCTATCAGATCAACTACTCCCTTGAAGCCTGCTTCTGCCCCTATGGGAAGTGTAAACGGAACTATTTTATTTCCAAAAACCTCTCTCAACTGGTTAAGAACCTTGGAGAAGTTTGCATTTTCCCTATCAAGCTTGTTTATGAAGAACATACTTGCTTTATTGCCTTCAGAAACAAGATCCCATGCCTTCTCTGCACCTACCTCGACTCCGCCAATACTATCAACAGTTATAACTGCTCCATCGACGACCTTTAAACCCGCTACTACTTCACCAACAAAATCAAAATAACCAGGAGTATCGATTACATTTATTCTTTGCTCTTTCCACTCACAAGGAGCTGTTGCAGCACTTATGGAAATCTTTCTCTTAATTTCTTCCGGGTCAAAATCTGTTGTGGCGTTGCCATCTTCAACCTTCCCGAATCTGTCAAGAACCCCAGTATTAAATAGCATAGCCTCTGCCAGTGTTGTCTTTCCAGAGCCGCCATGACCAAATAATCCAACATTTCTTAGATTTTCCGTTTTGTAATCTTTCATAAAAATTCCCCCTTTTATGTTTATTCTGTCCATCATTAGCATCTTTAAACACACCGGAAGTAAATGTCAGCATGTGAATCTCATCAAAGCACATAGTTCAACATGCATATATATAGCACTGTAACTTTAATTTTATCTTTCCGTGTAATAAATGTAAAGAGAAAAAATCATAAAAAACTGAATATTCTTAAATCCTTCTTCCCAAAACAATACAAGCATTTCCAACTTTTTTGTAAACATTAAAAAAAGTTGATAAATACGTCAACTAAAGGTACAATTAAGGTAAATATTAGATAAAGGGGGAACAACTTATGCAGGTAAAGTATAGAAAGGAACTGGATCCCATTCCTGTGTATGTACCCGGAAAACCAATAGATGAGGTTAAGAGAGAGTTAGGTCTGAAAAGAGTTATAAAACTTGCATCAAACGAGAATCCATTTGGCTTTTCACCCCGTGCCAAAGAAGCTGTATTGAGGGCTTTGGAGGAAGCAAACTTGTATCCTGACGGCAATGCAACTTTGCTGAAAGAGGCAATAGCAAAGAAGTACGGCATTCAGCCTGAAATGGTGCTGCCTACGTGCGGCTCTGATGAAATGATAGATTTGATAGCAAAGACCTTCATAGATAAGGGCAGTGAAGTGGTAATGGCTGATATCACATTTCCGCGATATTCCGCAACATCACAGATGATGGGCGCTGTGATAAATAAGATTCCGTTAAAGAACCTGGCATACGATTTGGAGGGCTTCAAGAATGCTATCAATGAGAATACAAGGATAGTATGGCTGTGTAATCCCAATAATCCTACAGGTACAATAATAAGTGAAAAGGAGCTTGTTGAACTTCTGGATATAATCCCGCCCACAGCGCTGGTAGTATATGACGAAGCATACAACGAGTTCGCTTCCCATCCTGATTATCCTAAAAATAGCGTAAAATTCCTGAGCAAATACAAGAACATGCTACTCCTTAAGACACTATCAAAGGCTTATGGCCTTGCAGGCTTCAGGTTAGGCTATACTATAGGGGATAAAGAGCTTATAGCATTAATCAATAAGATACGAAACCCCTTTAACGTCACACTTCCCACCCAGGCTGCAGCCGTAGTCGCTATCAACGATGAGGAATTCCTTGCAAAGGTTGTCGCCAATAATAACGAAGGCAAGAACTACATATACGGGGAGTTTGATAAGCTGGGGCTGGAATATGCAAAAACAGAAGCCAATCATATAATATTCAATGCAAAGAAAGACAGCGGGCTGGTATTCAACGAACTTCTCAAAAGAGGCGTAATAATACGACCTGTCGGTGGTTTCTCCTCAAACACCTGGCTTCGTGTAAGCATCGGAACTATGGAAGAAAACAAAGAATTCATAAAAGCACTTAAGGAAGTACTTTCCTAGAAACAATACCTGCCGAACCGGCAGGTATTATTTTTAGGTATACCCTCTTCATATTAGCTATTTATCCTTGAAAACAAAAGAAATATATATGATACTTAAGGAGAAGCTTATTCATAAAATCAAGGGGGTAATACATAATGCAATACAGAAGCTTTGGAAAACCAGGCTTTGATGTCTCCATACTGGGTTTTGGATGCATGAGGCTTCCGCTTTTGCCGGGAGCCGGCGGCAATGATGCGGATGCTTCAAAAATTGACGAAGCTGAAGCTATAGGAATGATTAGATATGCTATTGACAACGGAGTGAATTATGTTGATACTGCTTATGCCTATCACTTTGGAAACAGTGAAGTGCTTGTAGGAAAAGCTCTTCAGGAAGGCTACCGTGATAAGGTGAAGCTGGCCACAAAGCTTCCCATATGGCTCATGAAGACAAAAGAGGACTTTGACAGATATCTTGATGAACAGCTTGAGAGGCTTCAGACAGACCATGTGGATATCTATCTTCTCCATGCCCTGAACAAGGAAAGATGGAACACCATAAAAGAGCTTGATGTACTCGATTCTTTGAGAAAAGCCATAAAAAAGGGTAAGGTGATGCATGGAGGCTTCTCCTTCCATGAGGACATAAACTTCTTCAGGACGATCCTTGATGCCTTTGACTGGGGAATGTGTCAGATAATGTACAATTATATGGAGGACAGAGAGTGGGAGAAGCATATTGATCATGCTTACGATAAAGGAATTGCCGTAGTGATAATGGAACCTCTTCTAGGCGGTAAGCTTGCAAATGACCCTCCTGCAGCGGTGGCTAAGTTATGGAAAGAGTCCGGATACGACCGAAGCCCTGCCGATTGGGCATTGAGATGGATATATGATCATCCGGGTGTGACACTCGCCCTGAGCGGCATGAGCACTATGGAGCAGGTGGCTGAGAATATAAAAATAGCGGGAAGCTCCACTGCAGGATCACTGAGCAAGGAAGAACTGGCTGTTATCGAAAATGTAAGGGAGCTTTACACCAGCCTGACAAAAGTAAAATGCACAGGCTGCCAGTACTGCATGCCCTGTCCCAACAACGTTTCCATTCCGCAGATCTTCTCTTGCTACAATGAGGCAGCAGCTTACAATATACTGAATGAATCTATGAAAAAGTATCTGGATATGAAGAAGTCAGGCAAGGATGCATCCTTGTGTGTGGAATGCGGCAAGTGTGAGCAAGCATGTCCGCAGCAGCTGCCGATAATAAAGCACCTCAAGGAGGCGCATAAGTATTTAAACATATAGATGACAAGAAATAAGGGCACCCTTGGGTGTCCTTATTTGCATCATCCCTCTATTCTTTCAAACATCCTTACTCCGGCTGACGAAAGGATATTGTACAGCAGCAGATCCAGTATGCTGAATAACGCTGCTATTACAAGGAAGGTTGCAGGTAAGGTGAACTTCAATGCAATACTTGTAAAAATCGGTATCCCTGCCATCAATACACTGAGCAGCATATTAAGCACTACGTTGAAATTCTGCTTTATGGCCTTCTGTTCATTGTCCCATACCAGCTTGGGAAAACCGAGGTCAATGAGTACACCTGCCAGAGAACTGAAGGCTATGCCTAAAAAGCTTACAACCGCAATTATAAGCACAAGATGTATTTTTATTCTGAAAAACAACAGAGCCGTTACCAGCATAGAAAATGTACCAACTGCGCCCAAAGCCATACTGGACAGCACTTTTGCCATTATCTGAGTCTTGTAGCTTATCGGCAGGTACTTACACACAAAGATATTGGTCCCCTCTCTGGATATTGAGGAAGCAGCTATTCCATTGGTAGCAGTCACAAATACGCTTATACCAAAAGCTATCGCCAGTGTCATAGCACTTCCCCTTTCACTGGAGGCAAGAGCACTTAATCCTTGGAATTCTGGCATTTCATCAGATTGGGTGATGAAGGGCAGTATCAAAAATACAGGAAAGATGAAGTTCATGAGAACACAGTTCATAAAATAAACCGGCGTTCTGAAAAGCAGCTTCAGCTCCTTCATGGCATATGCCTTTATGGCTGATCTCTGTCCGCTGGACCTTGCAAGCTCCTCTTCTGTAAACCTCTTCCTTTTGGCATAAGCCTCCGACATTCCGACTACTCCCTTGAAATACATGCTTTCACCGAAGCTCAGGAACAGTGCTACAAAAAGCAGGCATATCAGTACAAACAGCACAAGATTCACTAAGCCCTTCAAGGTCCCACTGTTCAGCAATGCCATTACAGCAAATCTGTTGGTGAAAAAAATCCCTGTTATCAGCTCAACATAAGAGTTGTTCCCCTGATCCAGCAACTGCTGCAACTGCTCCGAGCTCATGGATGAACCGCTGAACCTTGTTACCGCTGCGTTAATTCCCACAGCCAGAAGCATGGCGATTACCCCACCGACTATCCTGAACCTGTCTCTGTTTTTTGCCAGATTGGTGAACCTCATAAAAAGCATGCTCAATATTGACGCATAGACAAGAGGTAAAAGAGGCAGCACAAGGAATACGATGACACTGTACAAATAGTAGACAATCCCAAAATTGCCTGTCACTCCGAAGCTGATTAGGACAGGTGCAAGGAAAACCAACTCTGTCAAGTATTCATAAAGCAATGTCACTGTAAATTTTGCCGCCAGTATTTCCGAAGGTTTGAGAGGAAGCGGCAGCAAGTTTTCTATATCTTTTGAAAAGTAAAAAACACTCATGACATAGAATATGCAAAAAAAGAAAACAGTCATACTGGTAATGGAAAAACCCATCCCCAGAACCAACCCTTCCTGACCCATCTCAGACATCACCTTGTACATCAGATGTGTGATAGTTCCTATTCCCAACACCATAGGCAGAAATGCAAATAGTATTATGGCAGGAATCACTATAGCTTTCATCTTGCTTACAAAAGTCTTTCCTGATTTTATAGAAAACATATTTATACTTATTAGCATGACCTTGACCAAAACAAAATATCTATTCATTCTCTGTCAACTCCAGGAATATTTTTTCAAGGGATTCATTGCTTTTGGAATGCTCCCTCATCTCATCCATTGTTCCATAAAACAGCAGCTTCCCTTTATTGATAATAGCAACCCTGTCACAGAGCTTTTCAGCCACTTCCAGCACATGGGTGGAGAAAAATACTGTCTTGCCGGCAGCTGCGTGGTTCTTCATCATTTCCTTGAGAGTAAAAGAGGACTTTGGGTCAAGTCCCGTCATTGGCTCATCTAATATCCATACTGAGGGATCGTGTATAAGCACTCCCATTATTATGATCTTCTGCCTCATACCGTGGGAGTAGCTCTGCATCTGGTCATTGAGCGCATCTGTCATCTCAAAGGTTGCTGCAAGCTCATTTATCCTTTTTCCTCTGATTTCACCGGGGATATTGTATATGTCGGCAATAAAATTGAAATATTCGATCCCTTTAAGACGCAGAAACATATCAGGATTGTCAGGTACAAAACCAAACTGCCTTTTGGCATCCAGAGGCCTTTCCTTTATATCTATTCCGTTTATCATGATGCTTCCGCTGTCAGCATTTAATATTCCCGTAATCATTTTTATTGTCGTTGTTTTCCCGGCTCCATTGGGACCCAGAAAGCCTACTATCTGCCCCTCCGGCACTATAAGGTTCAGGCTATCCACTGCTTTCACAGTACCATTATAGGATTTGTTTACATTAACAATCTCTATCATCAAGCTTCCTCCATTTGGTTTTTTTGTCATTATATTATAGCACATAAGCAAGTAAGTTTAAACTCAATCCACTCATAAGTTACTGTCAAGTAAACGTTGGCAACTTTTCTTCATACAAATTTCCTGTAAACATATGGACAAATTAGACCGCATATATTCCACGGTCCTATTGACAG
>JAWLHF010000061.1:0-19698 GCA_041690515.1 Clostridiaceae bacterium
TTAGTATCAGAGTGGGTGACAATCAATGAACCCAATGTTTATCTGGAGGGTGCATACAGCGCAGGAAATTTTCCTCCCCACAAACCCAGCTTGATGGCATACTTCACCGGATTGAAGCATATGTCAATTGCTCACATAAAGGCATATAAGGCCATACACAAGATAAGAGAAGCTGAAGGCTTTGAAGGTAAGACCCTTGTGGGATTTGCAAAGCATGTAAGGGTTTTTGATACCGAAAGTAAGGGAGTTTTATCCAGGTTTGCCCGTAATATGGTGGACTATTGCTTCCATACCATTACATTAGAAGCAATGGTAAAGGGAAGGTTCAATTTTCCCTTCGGCTGCGGCAATTATCCGGAAGGAAGGGGTTTGTTCTGTGATTATCTAGGGATTAACTACTACAGCCGTGATATGATAAAGTTCACATGGAATGCACTGCGCGCTTTTGCCGATCTTTCAGTGAGAGAAGGGGCAGAACTGAACGATATGGGCTGGGAGATATACCCTGAAGGCTTGTATATATTGTGTAAAAAATACTATGAAAGATACAGGCTGCCAATTTTTATTACCGAAAACGGTATTTGCGACCATTTAGACAGTAAAAGGGCAAGGTTCATATATGACCACCTTGAAGCAATAAAACGCCTGCGGGAGGATGGGGTGGATGTAAGAAGATACTATCACTGGTCGCTAATGGATAATTTTGAATGGGAATTTGGGCTTACCCCAAAATTCGGATTGATAGAAGTCGATTACAGCACTCAGAAAAGGACCATTCGCCCAAGTGGGAGATTCTATGCAGAAATTGCACGTAACAAGGAAGTAACAGCAGAGATGGTACAAAAATACCTGTAGCTTAATTTGTATATGGCCATGTGCTAAGTGGATAGGAGGCGGGTCGATTTGAATGAAAAGGTGAGCTTGAAAGAAAAACTGGGGTTTTCACTGGGGGTGTTCGGACAGAACATCATATATGGTTTTTTCACTACTTATATATTGATATTCTATACGGATGTTTTTGGTATCACGGCAGCGGCAGCGGGTACACTATTCATGATTGCAAGGCTTTGGGACGCTGTCAATGATCCGATGATGGGCCTTATTGCAGACAGGACACGTACCAGATGGGGGAAGTTCCGTCCTTATATGCTTTGGGTTCCGATACCTATCGCAGCTATTACCATACTTACATTCTTTGTGCCTGATATTGACAACGGTACAAAACTCTTATATGCTTATATCACTTATATTGCCTGGGGTATGATCTATACAGCAGGCGACATCCCTATGTGGGCACTTACCTCTGTGATTACCCGGGATACAAAAGAGAGAACCGGTATCATTACCATGGCAAGGATATTCTCAATTTTTGGCATGGCAATACCGGCTATTGCAACAATGCCTCTTCTGAAAGCATTTGGAGGTGAGTTCACTCCTTCCAGCTATGCGTATGTTGCAGGCTTTTATGGTATAATATGTGCAGTTTTGATGATGGGCATATTCTTATCAGTGCGTGAAAGAGTGGTTCACGGGGCAGAGAGGGAAAAAGTCAGGGAAAGTATTGCAGCAATAATATATAATAAGCCGCTTATACTGATAATGGTATCTTCAGTTATCACCAATTCCGTAGTAACCTTCCGCCAATCCATATTGGTGTATTACGCAACATATAATCTCAACAATACCGATATGGTTCCATTACTTATGGCAGTCACACTTGCCGCAATGCTTATCGGGATGCTCCTTGTACCTGCAGCCAACTCTGTTTTGGGTAAAAGAAATTCCTTTATTCTATATGGCATTGGACTTGCACTAAGTTCTCTATTTTTCTATTTCTCAGGATATGGGGATGAAAGATCGGTAATACTGTGGACACTGATATCAGGAGTGTTTTCGGGTGCACCGGCAGTATTGGAATCCGCCATGATTGCCGATACAATAGAATATGCCGAATGGAAGACCGGAATTCGGGCGGAAGGTGTGATATTCTCCACACAGACCTTTATGGCAAAGTTCTCCGGTGCATTGTCAGGGGGCTTGGCAGGATTGATATTAACAATCATAGGATATGTGCCAAATGCCGTGCAAACCCAAAAGGCTCTCGGAGGCCTGCATGCCATGATGACCATCATACCTGCGGCAGCAGTAATAGCTGGACTTGTGCCTATATTTTTCTACAAGCTGACCGAGAAAAAACATGGGGAAATACAGAAAGAACTTGAAGCAAGGGCTGCATGCGAAGCAGCGGCAAAAATCCCGGCTTCTGAAAAACAAATGAGTACTTAAATAAAATATATTGGAGGACTAATGAAAGAAGCAAACAACAAGAGCATAAACGGAGCAGCTGAAAAAGAAAAGTACAAAGGGTATGATGAAGCCTCCGGAGAATTAGCTAATGAAAGCTTTGCCGGCTGGAGGAAAAAAGCGGCATTGTTCCTGTCCGGTCAGGCTGTATCACTTTTTGGATCGGCATTGGTGCAATATGCGATTATCTGGTATATCACTCTTAACACTCAATCCGGACAGATGCTGACTATTTCTGCTATTTTCGGATTTCTGCCGCAGATAATCATATCCCTGTTTGCAGGGGTATGGGCAGACAGATACAGCAGAAGGAAGCTGATAATAATGTCTGATCTTTTGATAGCCGCATCTACACTTATTCTGGCAATAATATTCTTAATGGGGTACAAGAGTATTTGGATGATGTTTGTTGTATCAGGAGTCCGGTCCTTTGGTACCGGAATCCAGACACCGGCTGTAAACGCTATGGTACCGCAAATTGTTCCACAGGATAAACTTGCAAAGGTCAATGGCCTCAATGGAAGCATCATGACCCTTATCATGCTTGTATCTCCTGCTGTCAGCGGTGCTTTGTTGACAATGTCGACCATAGAGACGATTTTCTTCATTGACATTATCACAGCAATGCTTGCAGTCATCATAATGGCTTTGCTTAAGGTGCCTATCCACAAGAAGGCTGAAGAAAAGCAGGATACAGGCTATCTTGATGACCTGAAGGCGGGAATGAAGTATGCAGGTGAACATGCATTTGTAAGAAGCCTTCTGATATTCTATTTGATATTCTTCTTTTTTGTCACACCGGTAGCATTCCTTACACCATTAATGGTTGCTCGTACCTTTGGTGAGGAAGTGTGGAGGCTGACCTTCAATGAAATGGTTTATTTTGCAGGATCAATTGTCGGAGGTCTTGTATTTGCAGCATGGGGGGGATTCAAGGATCGTATCTTTTCTATTGCATTGGCTTGCATAGCCTTTGGACTCCTCACTGCAGCATTGGGGCTTTCCAGTGTTTTCTGGATATACCTGATCATCATGTTTCTTGAGGGAGTCGGAATGCCTTTTTTCAGCAATCCCCTTACGGTACTGCTTCAGGAAAAGGTTGACATGGATATGCAGGGCAGAGTATTCGGGATGCTTCAGATAGTAAGCTCCACTGCACTGCCTGTAGGCATGCTGGTATTCGGACCTCTTGCGGATATTGTAAGCATAGAACTGCTGCTGATTGTTTCAGGAGTACTTATGGCAGCAGCTGGGGCAAGTATTTTCTACAATAAGGGTCTTAGAAGCGTAAGCTGAATAATGGGCAGGTTTTATTATCATACCTGCCCCAAAAGCAACTGTAATAAGAAAGAAACAATAACTACTAATGCAGAAATGATGAAACCGTGGACCATGGGAGCAAAGCCTGATTTTGAAAGCTTTGCAAAATTAGTCTTTAAGCCTATTGCACCTAAGGACATAACCATTATGAACTTACCTGCAGTGGAAAGTGAAGCATTTATCTCTTCAGGAATCATGCCTGTGCTGTTGACGGCAACTACTGCAAGAAACATGAGGATAAACCAGGGAAATATCTTTTTAATATCAACTGATACTTTATAGCCGGAGTTTTTTTCCCTGACATTTCTCACAAGTCTTTCGTTAATATATGAAAATGTAAGAACTGCAGGAATGATTGACAGGGTTCGGGTAAGCTTGACAATTACTGAATAGCTGCCTGCTGCATCTGAAAAGGCGTATCCTGCTGCAACAACCGAGGAAGTGTCATTTACAGCTGTTCCTGCCCAAAGGCCGAAGCCCAGATCAGTCATACCGAAGTACTTGCCCATTATTGGGAAAATTACTACCATAACAACATCAAATATAAAGGTTGCCGAAATTGCATAGGCTATATCGCTGTCCTTTGCATCAATAACCGGAGCAATGGCAGCAACAGCTGAACCTCCGCATATGCCTGTCCCGGCAGATATAAGGCCCGATAGCTTCCAGTCCATGTTGAAGAGCTTTCCGATTAAGTACCCTCCTCCGAATGCTGTTATCAATGTAAACACCGTTACGATCAAGGAGAACTTACCCACCTCCAACACCTGTGAAAAGCGGAGTGTAGCTCCCATAGATATTATGGAAAGACGCAGCAGCTTTTTTGAAGTAAGGCTGAGACCATACTCCAGATTGATATATTTGGATACCATAGGATTTAACAGCATTCCTATTAGTAGCGCCAATACACCGCCGCTTATAAGCTGATTAGGAATCTTGCTGCTGACATAGAGGGATATGGCTGCAAGTGCTGCGGCGAGTAGTACTCCTCCTGTATATTTTTTTATAAATGACACAAAATCAACCCCCTTATCTGTTTTACACTTGATTCTAGCATGGATTATATATAAAATCTAATTATATATATTTATGAATCTATAAAATAAGATTATAAAGGGGTAAGTTAAATGTTGGATGCCAGAGTGGATTCATTTCTGTCAGTATACAAAAATATGAGCTACACCAAGGCAGCAGAAGAACTTTGCATAACTCAGCCGGCAGTAACGCAGCATATTAAGCTAATGGAGAAAAAATATGGATGCAGATTTTTTGATTATACAAGCAGAGAATTGAAATTAACAAAGGCTGGAGAGCTTTTCTACAAGTATGTTCAAAACGCAAAAGCCAATGAGAAGTATGTTGAACAGAAGCTCAAAGAAATAAGCAAGAAAAGCAAGGTACTTAGATTTGCCGCCACATTGACTATTGGAGAATTTACACTGGCACCTATACTGGATGACTTTATGAAAACCTTCGGAGAATATGATATAACAATGTATATAGATAATACCGAAGCAGTATTGAAGATGCTACAGAACGGAGAAATCAGCTTTGCACTGGTTGAGGGGCTTTTCAACAAAGCTGATTATGAAACAAGATTATACAAAATGGCTGACTTTGTATTGACTGCACCTGTCTCACACAAGCTAAACACCGGGAAAACTGTCTTGCTTGAGGATTTAAAGGATGCTACCGTCATAGTAAGGGAAAAGGGTTCCGGCTCTCGTGAAGTACTGGAAAGAGGGTTGTTTGATAAGAATTATACTCTGGATAATTTTAAAAATATAATTGAGATAGGCAATGTGAATGTTATAAAGCACATGGTGGAAAGCGGTGTAGGTATCAGCTTCATGTACAAGGATGCACTGATAAAGGAAATAAGAGAGGGGAAACTGGCAGAAATCAAAATATCAGATTTTGAGATCAAAAGGGAGTTTAATTTTATCTGTATGAAAAATGAGCTTATGAAAGATGAAATGGATATGTTTTTTTCCTTCTTTAAATCAAGATTATAGGGGTGTATCGGTCAAATGCTTGCAGCATACGTACCGATACACCCCGGATATTTGTTTACATGCTTCAGAATCCAGTGTTTAGGACCCTGAAGCTTTTTTTATTGCTTATGTACAGTGACTTAAAGACACTGAAATGTCTATCATAAACAGCCTTATTGTCCCTGTTTGGGGTATACCGGCTGCTAGGCTGGACCAATCTATATGTATTCTCCATGCTCTCAATAACTCCCAGACCAACGGCGGCGACTAGTGCAGCACCTATAGCTCCAACATTCTGAGGGTTTTCAACGATTTCAATTTCACGTCCAAGCACATCAGAGAGTATCTGACAGGTAAGGGACGCTAAAGCTCCGCCCCCAACAAAACGGATTACCTTGGAAGTGGAGACTTTTTTCTCCTGAGCTTCAAGCTGCCATCTCAGGTGATAACAGATTCCTTCAATAACTGAATGAATAAGCTCTGTTTTTCCTGTTTCAAGGCTGATGTTGAAAAACATCCCCCTTGCATTGGAATCCTCGAAAGGACAGCGATTTCCATGGAGCCAGGGAGTGAAAATGACTCCATTGCTTCCGGCCGGCACATGCTTCACAGATTGCATCATATAGTCATATAGACTGGTATGGATGGCTTCCTGTGAGTCGGATACCTTTTTTTTATCAAGGTAGATGCCTATTTCATCCAGTGCCAGATGGTCCTTTACCCATTCAAGGCACTTTCCGGCTGTTTCCAGCTCGGCAAAGTAGTTGAAGGAGGAGCGGTCGGCACCTACTATTGCGGCTATCATGGCGTGAGTATCTACAAGCTGCTTTGGAACTACAGTGGATACCCAGCCGGAGGTACCGGTATATATATGAGTACTTCCAAGTCTGGAAGCCCCTGCACCCACACCGATGAGAGAGGCATCACCGCCTCCACCGAATACGGGAGTTCCTTCTTTTAGATGCAGCTGGGCTGCAGCAGTACCTGTAATGCCTCCGACCATGTCGGTGCAATCTATGATCCTTGGGAGATGGGACCTGTTTATTCCGAACATTTTACAAAGTTCATTGCTGAAGCCTTCTTTTCCCTTTCGAGTATCATATAGTAATGTGGCATAGGCACTGTCCCTAGTCATTACAAACTCCCCAGTGCATTTGCATATGAGAAACTCCTTTACATCCAACCATTTATGGACTTTTTTAAAGCTATCGGGTTCATTGCGTTCAACCCATTTGTATTTCCAGACAGGATCTTTGACGCTTGCAGGGACAGCCCCTGTAATCATCAATGACCTGATAAGCTTGAACACATTTGCTCCTGCAATCTGAATACCGTGAGCTATGCCTTCCTTAAGCTCCCTTTCTGATCTCTGGTCCATATAGCTCATTGCCCGGCGCACGGGTTCCCCTTCTTTATCAACAAGTACAACACCCTGCATCTGAGAACAGAAGGAAATTCCTTTTATACTATCGGCGGGAACATTGCTTTCAGAAAGGACCTGCCTGGTTGAACTGCACATGGCATTCCACCAGTCACAGGGTTCCTGCTCTACACCTCCGTTTTCAAGCACATGAAGCTTATAACCCGCAACGCTACTTGCCACAAGCTCTATTCTATCGGAAATGTCAAATATGCAGGTTTTTACACCTGTAGTACCTATATCATAGGCTATGACATATAATCCCATATACAACCCCCCCTGTTGAGATTACTATGGTGAATGCTACTTTAGCATAAATGCTCCTTTTATAAACTTCAGCAGTTGGTCGGCAACCAGTTCATCATTATCAAGAATATCTTCTGCAACATATAGTTTAAGCCGCTCCCTGTAGTACTCACAGGAATATGAGAACTGTAAAAGTATGAAAAGATTATCCAGAAAAAAAGCAAATAGATTAGAATCTATATCTTTTCTTACATCACCTTTCTCCTGAGCTTCTTTTATCAGTGCCGAATACAGTCCGGCCGTTACCCCTTCCATATCCGATACTATTTTCCACACAAGCTCTGAGTGGCTTTCAGTAGTCATTTCATTGTATAGCATTGTCAGGTGCATATTACTCCGTGAATGAGACTGTATGGCTCTGATGATTCTTTCTATTCTGGTAAGGAGACTGCCCTCACTCCGTATAATTTCTTCAAGTACTGCCTTTGTAGTCTCCACGCCGAAATGTACTACGGTAAGAAAAAGATCCTCCTTGCTGCTGAAGTACTTATACATTGAGCCGATGCTGACGCCGGCATCCTTAGCGATCTTATTTATGTTTGCACTGTCAAAACCGTGTTCTGCGAATTCGGAAATTGCTGACCCAAGAATCTTATCTCGTTTTTCCTGGGTAATTTTCTCGAAGGATTCTGTATAATATACATGCTTCATAATGTCACCCCAATATAAAATAGTATAGTTGAAGAGTAAAATGAGTGAATGTTCACTCTAATTATAGCACAATAAACGGTCTATGCAATATTTACTTACATATATGTAAAAACATATGCGGTATGTTGACATTTGCCATTAAAGTGCTATACTGGAATTACAGAGTGAACGTTCACTCACCGACTTCTTTAGGTTAATCCACTGAGTAGAACTCTAATTTTCATAGGGGGTATGATAAAATGGATAACCGATATGCAATCTCAGAATATCCGGATTCTGCCGAGGTCATAAGGCAGCTTGACGAGCTGATAAAAAAACCCATATATACGATCAAACCTGAGGTCTTAAAAAGATATGTTGAAGTGTACTATGGGAGGGAGTGTAAAAAATCAAAGGAGATAATTGAAGAAGCGAAGGAAATAATCCCTGGCGGGGTACAGCACAATCTTGCCTTTAACTACCCCTTTCCGCTGGTATTTACAAAAGCAGAGGGTGCTTATCTATATGATATAGACGGAAACAGATACTATGACTTTTTGCAGGCTGGAGGTCCTACGGTCTTGGGCAGCAATCCTCCTGAAGTACGCAGCAATGTCATTGAGCTATTAAATGACTGCGGTCCTTCCACGGGGCTTTTTCATGAATATGAATATAAGCTTGGCAAGAAAATATCAGAGAATATAAAATCAGTCGAAATGTTCAGGATGCTGGGATCTGGTACAGAGGCATGCATGGCTGCAATAAGGGCCGCGCGGCTTGCAACTAAAAAGAAATATATAATAAAGATGGGGGGGGCTTATCACGGCTGGAGCGATCAGCTTGCATACGGAATACGTATTCCCGGCTCAAAATGGACACAATCCCATGGTATTCCTCATTTTTGCTTTAAGAATACCCAGGAGTTCTTTCCAAATGATTTGAATGACCTTGAAAGGAAGCTGAAGTTAAATAGCATCAGGGGAGGAACTGCTGCAGTGATAATAGAACCGGTCGGCCCGGAAAGTGGTACAAGGCCGCTGGATAAGGACTTCAACAAGGGAGTTGAGGCACTTTGCAGAAAATACGGAGCCCTTTTCATTTTTGATGAGGTTGTAACTGCATTCAGGATAGGCATGGCAGGAGCACAGGGGTATTTTGGAGTTTCCCCGGATCTAACCGTTTTTGGGAAGGTGGTTGCAGGAGGCTATCCCGGAGCAGGAGGCCTGGGAGGGAAAAGAGAATACATGAAATTCCTGTCGGCGGGAATAGCATCAGGGGATAAACATAAGAAAGCCCTTGTGGGTGGAACTATGGCAGCAAATCCACTGAGCTGCGTTGCAGGTTACCATACATTATGTGAAATTGAAAGAACCAACGCAGCCCAAAGAGCTGGACAGATGGGTGACAGAATTATAAAGGGTTTAAAACAGCTGATTAAGAAACACAATCTGCCTTTTGTGGCATTTAACCAAGGTTCAATATGCCACCTGGAAACAGTCGGTACCATGCATTACTCCATAGACTGGTCAAAGCCGTGGCAGCTGCCAAAGGTATTGAAGGAAACCTCAGAGCGAAAGAAGGAGATGGAGCATATGGGTGCGGTATATATGGCAGAAGGTATAGTCACTGTAGCAGGCAGCAGGCTTTATACCAGCGCTGCATATAATGAAGGCATGATAGATGACGTACTTGTCAGGTTTGATAAAATATTCGGGGAGATAGCCGTGAAGGCATAACAGGTGGCAAATATGAAGGCACATGAAGCAAAGGAATTGGTTGTCCAAGCAGGAAGAAGGCTTTTGGCTGAAGGGTTGATTGCTCGTACGTGGGGTAATGTCAGCTGCCGCATCAATGACAACAGCTTCGCCATTACTCCAAGGGGCAGGGACTATATGTCCCTTACACCGGAAGATATTGTAGAAGTACAGATCGAGGACTGCAGCTACAAGGGGGAAATCAAGCCCTCCTCTGAAAAGGGGATTCATGCAGAGGTATACAAGCTGCGTCCCGAGATCAATTTTGTCATACATACACACCAGAATAATGCTTCGGCAATTAGTGCCGCAGGTATATTGTCAATAAGCAATGAGAATGGAAAAGCCTGCATTGGTGAAAAAGTGCTCTGTGCTGATTATGCTTTGCCTGGGACAAAGAAACTGAAGAGGAATGTTGCTAAGGTCATTTCAGATTCAAAGAGCAAGGCGGTTATTATGAGGAATCATGGAGCATTATGCTTTGGGATAGATTATGAAGAAGCATTTTTGGCTGCTTCTGAACTTGAAGACATATGCAGCAGAAGTATTGAAAAGCAGTATTTGAAAATAAGCCGCAAGACCGATTATGATGAATTTGATATGATATATTTTGCCCTTTCAAATTTAGTAGACAGGACAATAACATTAAGTGATAATATTATTGTCCCGTATTGTGAAAGCCAGAGGACGGAAAAAGGGTTCAATTTATTTATAAAAGACAGAGGAACAATAGAGGTATGCAGTAATATGCCGGATGGATCGCTGCCAAGGGAAGCACAGCTGTATAAAACAATATATGAGAAGCGTAAGGATATAAACCACATTATTCATATGGTATCGACATATACTGCTGCTGTATCAAACCTGAACACCACACTACGACCATATCTTGATGATTTTGCCCAGATTGCCGGAACCTCTGTGAAGACTGTTGAAGACGATCCGGAAGTTCTCTGTAATGCATTGAAAGCTGCTTCGGCAGTGCTTATAAAAAACTATGGAGCATTATGCTGCGGAAACACAAGAGGAGATGCAGAAGCGGTGGGTATGGTCATGGAGAAGAACTGTAAAGCATTGGTTACAGCTGCTTTATATGGGAATGCCAAACCTCTTTCTCCCATTGAGTGCACTCTAATGAGGCTTGTATACCTTAAAAAATATTCGAAGCTGCAGTTTTCCTAGAGTATAGGCGGGACTGCAGCTTTATATTTGTGATGCGGTTTATGTATTTCAGAGTATTATAAGGAGGGGAGATAGAAAAATGAGCAGATACGGCGGGTATGCAGGAAAAGTGCTTCTGATCGATCTGGATAATAAAGAAGTGAAGGACTACCCCTGGTCTGATGAGGACAGGGAATTATTTCTCGGTGGCAAGATTATGGCTGCCAAAATACTATATGATAATATTAGAGCCACTATAGATCCATTATCTCCAGAAAACCTCCTGGTCATCACAACGGGGCCGCTTACAGGGACAGGGACTCCCAGCACAAGCAGGTTCAATATATCAGCAATATCCCCTTTGACTGGCTTGGCTGCTTCCTCCAACTGCGGTGGGAGTTTTGGAATCCACCTGAAAAAGGCAGGCTATGACGGTATAGTATTTACAGGCAGGGCTGGGGAAAAAACCTGGGTGGAAATAACCGAAAAGGGAGTGCGCTTTCACAGAGCAGAAGATATATGGGGCAAGACAACGGGTGAAACCCAGAGATTGCTTGGAGGGAGAAGCGGCAAGCTGGTTATAGGACCAGCAGGGGAGAATCTTGTGAAATACGCCTCCATAGTGAGCGAGGAGAGGGTTGCTGGAAGAGCAGGTATAGGAGCGGTCATGGGCTCCAAGAATCTTAAGGCAGTCACAGCATCAGGCACTGTAACAGTTGAGGTTAAGCAAAAGAAAAGGCTGAAGGAGATTAATAAGAAATGGGTAGAAGCATTGAAAAGTCATCCGATGACAGGAATAAGGCTTCCAAGGTTTGGCACTGCAGGGCTGCTAAAAAGCATGAATGCAAAACACATGCTGGCCACCCGTAATTATAAGAAAGGCCAATTTGGCAATTATGAAAAACTATCCGGGGAGTATATTGCTGATAAGTATTTGATCAAGAATAAAGGATGTGTGACCTGTCCGATACAATGTGGACGAGTGGTGGAAGTAGGGGGGCGGGCGGTAAAAGGACCCGAATTGGAAACCATAGGCCTTCTGGGCTCAAATTTGGAAAATGACGATATGGAGCGGATAAACGAATGGAATTATCTGCTTGATGAGTTGGGGATGGATACCATGTCAGTAGGCAGCACCATAGCCTTTGCAATGGAGCTGAATGAAAAAGGCTTATGGTCCAATGGACTTGAATTCGGAAAAACGAAGAACATAACAGAACTGCTTAAGGATATAGCTTACAGGAAGGGAATCGGCAGCATACTGGCAGATGGAAGCAGAAGGGTTTCGGAGATATTTGGAGGAAAAGAATATGCAATCCATGTAAAAGGCCTCGAACTGGCTGCATACGAGCCCAGAGGCGCCGTAGGCCAGGGGCTGGGTTATGCAGTGTCAAACAGAGGGGGCTGTCATTTAAATGGAGGATACCTGGTCTTCATGGAAGGCCTTGGCCTTAATGCAGACCCCTACACTCATAAGTCAAAGGCTGAACTCACTATTATGTTCCAGGACCTTATGGAGGCAGTATCAGCAGCCGGAAGCTGCTTGTTCACCACTTATGCAATGCTTCCGGGAATATTAATCTCCAAGTCTGAGGGCAGGATGAACAGGATTTTAAGCAGGCTTATTATACATACCGGAGGAATCATTGATATTATTAACAAACACCCGGGACTTTTGTTCTTTAAAATACCCATGATTCCTCACGTTAATGCTCTGGAGGCTGTTACGGGAATGAAGATGAGCTTGGGAAGATTTAAAAAAACCGGGGAGCGGGGATATAACCTTGAAAGACTCCTAAACATAAGATTGGGGCTGACTTACAGGGATGACAACCTGCCTGAACGCTTGGAAAAGGAGCTTCAGATTCCGGAGGATGAAAGAACAAGGGTATCTCTGGGAAAAATGCTAAAAGCCTATTACAAGTCAAGAGAGTGGGATAGTCAGGGAATTCCTCTAAAATCAAAGCTGAAGAAGCTAGGGTTATAAAAAACGGGCAGCAATCGTCGAAATGATTGCCGTCCGTTATTATATATAAAAGTTGATGTTCAGCAGGATTTTGGTTTTTCCGGACTTTCCTGCTTCAGGGGTTCCCGGGAGGAGGAAATATATCTCAAATATCTGATTGATACATAAACAACCATACATATTGATAATATTTCTATAAAATATACCGGGTATTTAAGCCAAAGCGGCATATTTCCAGTCTTCAGCAGGAATGCATAAGTTCCCTTTACAGCAATTGCGCTGATTATAAAAGGAAAAGTGAAGGCTGAGTAACTGGGGTAGAATTTCAGCTTTAGCGCCTTAGGCATATATATAAGCACTGAAATAAGCATGACTAATGATAATATGCCCAGGAAAACAATCATAGTCATATTCTTTTCCTGGAAGGAGTTGAGATATCCTGCAAGACAGAGGCTGGCAGGTGCAGCAAGTATCGTAACAGTCGGCAAAGCTGCTTCGGGTATCTCTTTTACTACAAGTACTCTATATAAAATAACAGGGAGCAGTATCAGGTAGGAAGCAAAGCCGAACCAGAAAATATACTGTCCCAGACTGTTAAGGCCAAATACAGGAGCAGTGACACTTCCGCTGACAATTCCAACATACACAATGAAGTAGCTGGGGAAAACCTTTTTTATGTTGAATGCTGGAATGTACTTTTTTGTAAAGAGGGCCAACAGCAGAATATGCAGCAGCAAGCCGAAAAACCATGTCCCTAAGGCAATAACCGGCAGGAAAGCCTTTATATAGGTGGACAGAATCATCAAACCCATGGAAAAGGTAGGCAATACACTGGCTGCTACAGGATTATCAAAGCCTTCTTTTATTGTTCCGGGGAGTATGACTGCTTTGGCAGCAATAAGGATCATAAGGATAAAGGCTGCAGCTCCAAAGAAATATCTGAAGACATTTCCATAGGAGGATAGCAGATTTCCTGTTGCTGCAAGGGCAAGCATCAAACCTGACATAGGAAGGGGTATTTTCTTTATTATTGAAAACATGATCTATACCTCAGACTTTTCTGCAATTTTGATTTTTTCCGCCATAACAGGATCCTCCAGAAGCCTTTGGGCTATCCATGAAGCTACTTCACCGGTTATTCTGACACAGTGGGCTTTTCTCTCAGGACTGGTAAATTCATAATTTTTTACCAACACACGGCAGCAGGTACTCTTGTAGATATCCCTGATGTGATCATGTAAGGCGGCTGAAGCAGGAAACATCTCCTCCCTCATCGGCTCACCGTGTTCTCTGCCGTATGCCATTCCCAAAGCCATAGCCCCTCCGCTGACAGCCCCGCAGAGACAGCCGGATTTGCCCAAGCCTATAGGAAAAGCAGAGGCCAGTCTGACAACATCCTTGTCATAAGGCCAGCCCAGCAGCTCGTTAATTGTATGAACAACAGCTTCGGAGCAGAAGAACTCGCCTCTCTCAAAATATCCTTCAGCCTTCTTTCGGACAGCTTCAGCAATCATGTTATTTTCCATAAAATCTCCTCCAATTCTTATAAAGCAAATAATACAAATATAATATATTCTAAGGAGGCCACGGATACAAATAGAAAAAGTCAATAGAACACAAGGGATTAATAGATAATGAAAATACTGAAGCCTTTTTCTTAAGGAGGGGAACATCTAGATTACAATTGTGTTAAAAAATGCTGGAAAGGCAGGGCAATTGTAGTATTATGTAGAATTACCGGAATATAAATTTCTTTACATAAGCCAAACTGCACTAAACCCTATTCTTATATGGTTTATGTTATGAAAAATCATCTGTTAAGGAGAAAGCTATGAAGCATATTTCTAAAATCGTCTGTTTTCTATTGATTCTATCATTGGTACTACCCCAACTGCCTGTCTCGGCACAATCATATGCTTCAACGGAGCAGGAGCTTCGAGGGGTATGGGTTGCAACTGTTCTGAACATTGACTATCCTTCAAAAGCAACCGCTGATCCGGAAATACTGAAAACCGAAGCTCTGAAGATGTTGGATCATGCAGAATATATGGGGCTGAATGCAGTATTTCTGCAGGTACGCCCTGCATCAGATGCGATTTATAAATCCAAATACTATCCCTGGTCAAAGTACCTGACCGGAAAACAGGGGCTTATGCCGGAAGACGGCTTCGACCCTTTGGAGTTCTGGATAAACGAAGCCCACAAACGTGGAATTCAGCTGCAAGCATGGATAAATCCGTACAGGGTCACTAAGAAAACCTATAGTGAGCCGAAGCATGATTTTAACTCATTGGACCCCAAAAACCCAGCAAGGGTTAAGCCTGAATGGGTAGTTAAGCATACCGACGGCAATCTCTATTATAATCCGGGAATTCCGGAAGTCAGGAAGCTGGTAATAGACGGTGTCCTTGAAATCATAGAAAACTATGATATTGACGGAATCCACTTTGATGATTACTTTTATCCCGACAAGGATTTTAATGATAAGGCTGCTTATGCAAAGTACGGATCCACATACAAAAGTATAGATGACTGGCGCAGAGCTAATGTTAATACACTTATTGCCGACCTGTCAAAGGCTATAAAAGCAGCAGACAGTAATGTGAAGTTTGGAATAAGTCCTTTTGGAATATGGGCAAACAAAGGCAAGAATCCTCTGGGAAGTGACACAAACGGCATGCAGTCTTATTACGATCAGTATGCAGATACAAGGAAATGGGTGAAGGAGAAGTATCTGGATTATATAGCTCCACAGATTTACTGGAATATAGGGTATAAGGCCGCAGATTACAGCAAGCTCTTGCCGTGGTGGCAGGACGTGACTGCCGGAACCGGTGTAGATCTGTATATCGGGCAGGCAGCTTACCGAAGCATAGAAGCAGGCCCTTCAAGCCCATGGTACGGCACTGCTGAGATTGAAAGGCAGCTTCAGTTGAATTCAAAGAGCCCTGAAGTGAAAGGTAGCATTTTCTTCAGCAATAAGTCTCTGACGGATAATCCGGCTTTGTGTGAAGCCATAAAGAAAGTATATGGTAAAAAGGACAGCAGGACGGCAGGACAGCCTGTCAGTGTAGCCCGTCCGGCGGAAGATATGAGGACCGGCCTTGAAAAATTCTATATACATGGTTCCTCTGACCCTTATAAACCATTATACCTGAACGGAAAGCCAGTGGAGAACCGGTCATCTCAAGGATACTTTGGGGTACTGGTGCCACTTTCTGAGGGGGCCAATAACTTCACATTCACCCAGGAAGGTTCTTCTGTGACCCGAACTATATATAGGGATATTGCGTCACCAACTCCAAAGAAAATAAGCAGGACGGAGATACTTCCGGACTCTGTTTTCCCCCAGGCTGAGGAATACCGGAGTCCGGGAGAGAAGATAACCCTCTCCTGCAAGGCTCCTGCAGGCTCAAAGCTAACGGTGAAAATCGGCGGAAAAACCTATGATATGAAGGGTGCAGCAATATCCAATGGAGCCGGACTTTATGAGGATACATACACGTATATCTATACTGTTCCAAGCTATACAGGAACACCAAGGAACATAGATCTTGGAGCACCGGTTTATACAATGAACTACAAAGGTATAATCAACAGCCGTCAAGCACCTGCCAAATTAGGTGTCATAATGAAAGGCTCACCCTTTTATGCAAAGGTTGAAAAAGATGTCATATACAGCTACAAGACAACTTCTACTTCGGATGGAGCAGCTTATGAGCTTTACAGCGGAATGACGGATCAAATAACCGGAATGACGGGTAAATTTGTAAGATTATCTCTGGGGCAATGGGTAAATAAAAGTGATGTTTTGATATATACAGCCCAGTCACAACTGCGTCCCGGAGTAAGGAATGCTAATTATTCAACTGGGGATTGGTGGGACACGATGAATCTGTCAATCTCTTCTGCTTTTGCAGCAACAGCGGATTTTGACGGAAAAACAATGAGTCTCACAATATCTTCCTCTTCATCGGCTGCAGCGCCGGTACTTCCTGAGGATTCACCTTTTGCGGCTGTTGAGGTATCAAGAAACGGAAATCAGGTCAAATACAGTCTGCCGTTGAAAAGCGATTATCGTATAGAAGGATATTATATACAAATGACACCAACAGGCCTCGCATTGAATATAAAAAGACCTGTAAAGGCCAAGGACGGGGAGCGTCCTCTTGCAGGGATCATGATAATGCTTGACCCCGGACATGGAGGCAGCGACCCGGGGGCAATAGGACCCTTAGGGCTGAAATACCCGGAGAAGACTATAAATCTCAGTAATTCTTTAAAACTGAAGGCGGAGCTTGAAAAATTAGGAGCGAGGGTTGTAATGACCAGGACAGATGATGTCAATATGTCTCTTGAAGAACGTTTATCAGCTTCAAGGGATTATAAGCCGGATTTGTTCATATCTCTTCATGCCAACAGTATGGCTGATAATGTTGATATATCAAAGATAGACGGATTCTCCGCCTTTTACAGAGAAAAGCTGTCACAGCCTCTGGCGGGGACAATATTCGATAAAGTACTGGGATCACTATCTCGCAATAACAAGGGGATCCATAACAAAAATTTTTATGTCATAAGAAGCACCTGGACACCTGCTGTGCTTCTGGAAGCCGGATTTGTACCTAATCCATATGAATTTGAGTGGCTCATAGACGACAAGGAGCAATCCAGGCTTGTAAGGGTCATTGCAGAAGCAATAGTAGAGTATTTAAAATAGATATTATACAGCAGAAATTACGAAACAGCAGAGAATACCTGAAAGCAGGAATCATCTGCTGTTTTTTTGCATATTATTGCAGAAAAAAAGGAACAGCAGATGAAGTTGTCGAATATTTGCATTGTAGGACAAAGGGACTATTGGTACAATATTACGTAAGACAAAAGCACTACGCACGATGCGTCATCATTTTATGCATCTGTTGTTTAGGAGAGTGTTAACTTGGAACAGGCATTAATTGGAATAGGAAGTATAGCAGGAAATGAGATGATACTCTATGCATTTTTTTTTATGGTGCTGATGATACAGAGTATTATTATTGTAATATTAAGAAAGGCAAACAAGCATAGCAAAGAAACAGATGCCCTGAAAGAAAGCGAGAAAAAATACAGGACAATGTTTCAATGCATGCAGGAAGGCTTTGCACTTTTTGAAATTGACAGGGATGAGAGTATTGAATTGAGGAATTATCGTCTGATTGAGACAAATCCGGCTGCCGAATCCATTATAGGTATCAATAAGGAAGATATAGTCAACAGATTCTTATTTGACTTATTACCGGAAGAGGAGATCGAAATGCTGGAAAAACACAGTGACTGTGAATCTGCAGGAGAAGCAGTCAATTTTGAGTTTTATTCAGAGCATGTAAATAAGAGTCTGTTGATAAGTATGTATAAGCCGGAACGGGACAAGCTGGTCTTTATATTTACAGATATTACACAGAGGAAAGCGGCTGAAGAGATGGTCCAGAGACAAAAGCTGAGTTTTGAAGCTTTATTCAAGAACTCCTCGGATGCCATTGTAAGATTTGACCAACATCATGAGATCATTGACATAAATGAAAGATTTGAGGCATTATTCGGGTATACCATTGACCAGGTACGAGGCAAGGAAGTAGACAGCGTTGTGGCTTCGGGTGAACAGCTGGTTGAAGCCAATCAATTGACAAGTAATCTACTGCAAGGGCAGGAAGTAGTGGTAGAATCCGTTCGCTACGGTGCAGATGGACAACCCCGGGAAGTAAGCGTTAAAGGAGTGCCTATAATACAGAAGGATAAGATCATAGGCGGTTATGGAATATATGCAGATATTTCACAGCGGAAAAAGGCAGAGAAAGAAATACTGTATATGAACTATCATGATCAGCTTACAGGAGTATACAACAGAAGATTTTTCGAAGAAGAGCTTAAAAGGTTGGACACTGAAAGAAATCTGCCTATTTCTGTAATAATGGCGGATGTCAATGGGCTAAAGCTTATTAATGACGCATTCGGCCATGCTGAGGGGGACAGGTTGTTGGTAAAAACAGCCAAGCTGATCAGAAAGGAATGCAGAGCTGATGAAATAATCGCCAGGCTGGGTGGAGATGAATTTGTCATTTTACTCCCCAAAACAAATGCAGAGGAAGCAGAGCAAATTATCAGAAGGATAAAATCAGCCAGTCAGAATATACAGATTCAGTCCATGGAACTATCCATATCTTATGGATGCAATACAAAGAACAGCAATTCCCAGGACATTGACGAAGTTTTTAAAAAAGCAGAGGACAGCATGTACAGGAACAAGCTGTATGAAAGTCCAAGCATAAGAGGTAAGACGATACAGGCAATAATAAGATCTCTGCATGAGAAGAACAGGAGAGAAGAACAGCACTCACAGAGAGTAAGTTATTTGTGCGAAGCCATCGGTATTGCTATGAAGCAGAGTGAAAGAGAGATCAACGAGCTAAAGACAGTAGGACTGCTTCATGATATAGGAAAAATAGCTATGGATGAAAAAATACTCAATAAGCCGGGAAGGCTTACAGATGAAGAATGGAATGAAATCAAGCGTCATCCTGAGGTGGGCTACCGGATATTGAGCTCTGTGAATGAGTTGGCAGAGTTGGCTGAGTATGTTCTTGCACACCATGAAAGATGGGATGGTAAGGGTTATCCCAAAGGTCTCAAGGAGGAAGAAATACCAATTCAGTCAAGAATCATAATGGTAGCTGATGCTTATGATGCAATGACCAGTGAAAGAACATACCGCAAACCCTTGACAGAAGAGGAAGTGTTGGGTGAATTCAGGAAAAATGCAGGTACTCAGTTCGATCCTGAGATAGTAGAGGTTTTTGTTGAAAA
>JAWLHF010000062.1:0-19547 GCA_041690515.1 Clostridiaceae bacterium
GTAAGGAAAATTCTTTTTAAAAGCAAAAAAAATTGAAACTTTTTTTTATCATATGTGTAATTTATATATAAATAACTAAGTGAGATTAATAAGAGGAGGATATGAATAATGGAAGGAAAAACACCGGTAAATGAAAGCTTGGAAACCCTATTCAGCCATCTTGAAAAATTCCTTAAGACAGAAACAGTAATAGGAGAACCAATACTTGTAGGAGAAACAACACTTATCCCAATCATCACAGTAGCCTTCGGCTGCGGCGGCGGTGGCGGCGGCGGAAAAGACGAAAAGGGCAATGACGGAATGGGAACAGGAGTTGGTGTTGGAGCAAAAATATCACCGGATGCTGTGATAGTCATAAGAGAAGATGCAGTGACAATGCTTCCGGTAAAGAGCAGATCCAACATAGAAAAACTTGTCAGCATGGTTCCGGAGATAGTAAAGAAAATCAAACTCAAAAAGGAAGACAAAGGCTGCTGCACAGAGGAAAAAAGCGAATAATCCAGATACCCGGTATCTTGCAGACACCGGGTATTGTTTTTTTGTGTGAATTTTATAAGAAATATAGGTAAACAATAGTATTGAACAGAGGTGGGAAACATGTTATAATATCTAAGTAATATGGGCGGTTAGCTCAGTTGGTATGAGCACTACGTTGACATCGTAGGGGTCGCTGGTTCGAGCCCAGTACTGCCCACCATAAAGAATGTAACAGATTACTTCGGTAGTCTGTTTTTTTTATTTTTTGATGAGCAAAAGGGAGCAAAAGGGGCAGTTTTTTTTGCTTTCCATGGTAACATATGGAGGGTTGAGGAGCTTGGATAGATGTTGCACCTTACTCAAAGATGTAAAATAATAATGCTTTCCCAATAATGTCATTTGAATAATCCAGCTGTGTTTGGTCTACGGAGCGTGGATTATTTTTTGTCGTACATAGGTTTATACTAGAGTCGAGGTGAACACAATGGATATTAATAGAAAAAAAGAACTTTTGGAAATCTATAAAAGCAGACATCCTGAAATGGGTGTAATATCTTACCTTTGTAGAGAAACTGGTGAGGTATTTTTGGGTATCTCCAAGGATACAAAATCAGACTTTAACAGTACTAATATGAAATTAGCAGCCAACTGGCATCCCAATAAACGATTACAGGAACTCTGGAACAAATATGGCTCGGAAGGCTTTGAACTATCAGTTATTGAAGTGTTAAAGTATGATGACCCGCATGAAGATCATACAGCAAAATTAGAAAGCTTGAGAGAGCAGTGTCTCGCTGCTGACCCAAATGCAAGGAGGATATGGCGATGAATGAAAAAGTTGTTATTGTATCAAATGGTTATGACCGTATAGATGGCAGAAATGCTTATCACTCTGGTATCAAACGTTTAACATTAGGTGCACCTATAATGAAAGAAAACAAAAAAATGCAGATTGCTGCACAGATTTGGAAAAATGATAAAGATGGTGAATTGATTTTAGCCCAGGAGCTACCTATCCATCAAATATTTGACCTAATAATCCTTTTGTCCAGGACATTACTTTACTTCAAGGAGGCTTACCGGCTTCCCCTTTTATATGATCCGGAAAAACCCCTTGTGGAACGTGTTGGGGTGCAAGGTGATGTGCTGTCTGTAGAGGTGTGTGTAGAAAATCAAAACATTAATGAGGACATAAAGGCATTTGCCCAAAGTCTGAACGATTTAGGAGAATTAATCGGAGAACGCCAACGAGTACTTAGCCACATTTTAGAAGAACTGGAGTGTTATTAATATGTCAAAGAAATGTATTCTGTCTCCTAGCAGACAGTTGACGGAAGAGGAGCAGTCCCTTGTCTGGCGAAAGCCGTACTCACATATTGAAAGTGAAGCAGAAAATCGTATATATCAAGAAGTAGTAAGAAATTGGAACAGCGGTGAGATGAAAATCAGTACAATTCTACTGGAGGGCGATGCAGGGTCGGGGAAAACCCAGCTTGCCAAAGCTTTATCTGCTGATTTTAACCTGCCTTATACTAAAGTAACCTGTTTTGCAGATATGGATAAATCCGATGTACTGGGATCTATTCTTCCGGTAATGTCGGAAAAAGATGATAAGTCTGATACTGTTGAATATCGTTTTTATCCATCAGAAATTGTCCGTGCGTATGAAAATGGATGGCTCTTGGAGATTCAGGAACCCACAGTTATTAGGGATGCTGCTGTTTTAATGGCTCTAAATTCTGCATTAGAACCAGATGGCAGTCTAAACTTACCAACCCGTATCGTACATCGTCATCCTGATTTTATTGCCGTAATAACAACAAACCGTGGTTACAATGGATACCGTCCTTTGAATGAAGCATTGCGTGATAGAGTACAGCATGCCGAGAAACTGGACTTACCACCCAAAGAGGTCATGATGGAACGAGCCAAAGCTAAGACAGGCTATCAATCTGAAAGTGTCCTTTCTCTTTTAGCCGAAACAATTATGCTGCTGGATGAAACAGCCCGAGCCAATGCAATTAAAGGTGTGGCTGGGATGCGGTCCTATATCTTTTGGGTTGATGCCGTTCAAAGCGGTGCCTCAGTAAAACATGCTCTATATCATAAGGTACTTTACAAAATTACTACTGACCCGCAGGAGCTTACTATTTTAGAACAGGCACTAGTAAGTCATGGCTTTACAGCTAAGCTTGAGGAATTGGATATCATCAGTCATTCCCATTCAGAGGTCGAGAATTCGGAAGTAATGGAACTGAATATTTCCGAAAATGGTGAATTCTCTGCTGAAACAGATCAAGCTGATAAAAATGCAGTGCGTCTGAGAAAATCAGAAGACAGTGAGGGGCATTCGGATAGGAGCAGTGATGAAAATACTGATGTTTCAAGCAATGATAATGGCGAAAACGGAACTCCATTTTATCATGAGCTAGAAAAATCCAATTCAAAGGAAATGCAAAAAAAAGAATTTCGTAAAAAGTTGAACAGGGAAGCACGGCAAAGTGTTCAAGACAGCTGTCATGAAGAGATCAAGCTTATTGTCCATCGCCCGGAAGCTACCGCTCAAAACAGAGAAGAATATCACAACATGGATGATACTTTGCTACCAGTCATTCGTGAACTAATTCGTAAAACAAACCCACTTTTAGAACATGAAGTTTCTTCAGAACTCGCCAAATCTCAACTTTATGGCACAAAGTTCTGTGCAGATCGGGTCTCTACTCCGGATTTTCGTGTATTTGCCCGCAAGCGTCCTCCTGAAGAAGAACCATCTATTGCAGTTGCTCTTAGAATTGACGAATCAGCGTCAATGTCCGCCTTTGGGCGCTTAGAAGCAGCAAAACAGGCAGCAGTTGCTTTATATGAATTCTGTACTGGGTGTGGTATTCCGATAATGGTTTATGGTGATACAGCAGACCGCTCCAAGCTGGAACAAATGTCTATTTATGCATATGTAGACTTTGAAAGTAAGGACGCAGACGAGAAATATACCCTCATGAACATTCAGGCTCGCAGCAATAACCGAGATGGTATGGCATTACGTATTATATCTGATAGATTGCTTAATGCTCCTCAAAAAACCAAACTAATAATCAGCATCAGCGACGGGCAGCCTAAGGCTATGCCTGATTACACAGGTGAAAAAGCAACTCGTGATATGAAGGATACTTTGCAGAAATACAGGCGTAAGGGTATCCAATTCCTTGCTGCAGCTATTGGGCAGGATAAAGAGGCTATCCGTGAGCTTTACGGCGCTGAAAATACATTAGATATAACCGATTTGAAGAAGCTTCCAGCAAGATTGGTACAAGTAATCGCAAGGTTGCTATAAGTATGTTATACTAAGCAGAAATGGGGGTGAAGGCATGGATTGTGTGAAAATAGGAAAATTGATTGCCAAGCTGCGAAAGGAAAAAAAGCTTACCCAGAGAAATGTTGCAGATGCGCTGGGTGTTCAAAATAAAACGGTTTCAAAATGGGAATGTGGTTTAGGATGTCCTGACTTATCGTTATGGCCGGAACTATCTACCATTTTGGGTGTTGATATGAGACAGATGATGGATGGCGAAATTACGCCAAACAAGCCGGACAGTGGAAATATTGATAAAGTACGTTTTTACGTCTGTCCCTCCTGTGGAAATATTTTGGTGAGCACAGGAAGTGCCTCTATCTTCTGCTGTGGAAGAAAATTGGAACGTATATTGCCTATGGATTCACCTGCTGCAATCAAAATCACAGTAGAGGAAATAGATACTGATTACTTTGTAACATTTGACCATCCAATGACCAAAGAACATTATATTTCTTTTTTAGCCTATGTTAAGAGCGATAGAGTATTTCTGAACCGCTTGTATCCAGAACAAAGTCCAACTTGTAGGTTTCCTATAACTAAAGGCGGTAAACTATATGTTTATTGTATTAAGCATGGCTTAGTGGCATATTCAGGGTATTAACCGAACAAAACTGTGAATGGCAAGTGTAGGTGCAAGGGAAAGCATCAAGGGGTTAAGGCAAGCTTTAACCCCTTGATGCTTTCCACAATTTCCTCAAGGTTAATACCTGATTATGATATAATAAAAGTAATGCAAGCCTTGAAAATGACCTTGTTTGCATCAGTCCAGACCCTTTTTAATGCCGGAGATGAGAAGAAGCTTCGGGAATTGGTTGAAGTTGGCTGGATAGCTACTCTATGATATATTATATAGCAGTACCAAATATAATTAAGAATAAAATGAAGTGAAACAAATTGTATCGGAAATAAACAACCTTTGAGACAATAAGAATTAGAATGGACGTATTTCATTCATAAGAAAATTCATTTTGCCATCCGGTTCACTAAAGGAAGTAGCTAATCTGTATGGGGTGACATATCCGACGGTCAGGCTCAGGCTCGACAGGATGATATAGAAGATAAGCATAAGCGAGGACAGCGAAACTGATCCATATGTTGCTTTGATTAAAAGGCTTGCAATAAATGAGAAAATTGATTTTGATACTGCAAAAGTCTTGATTTCGGAGTAAAAAAACAGGAAAGGGTAGGAGTTTGGATGAGTAAAGTAATTGTAGCATTTACATTTTTGCTGGGCATTCCATTGGTTTTATTTTTTGTTGAGTATATGTTAGCAAAGAAACAAAGTAAGTTAGCTGTAATATTGCCGACGATTGTTTTGTGCTTTGCGGTAATTCTGCCGATTGTTGCCATTACAGCCATAATCATGTTTGTGATATATTTTGTGGTTAGACACTTAGAAAAAGAGAAGCAGGAGAAAATGTCCGAAATTGAAAAAATGAATATTCAAGATTTGGACTAGGATAGACATATTTAGTTTTCACGCTTGATTGCAAATTTGAGAGGTAGTGAAATGAAAAGAATCGCGATAGTGTTTTTTAATATTGCTTGTGCTATTGGCTGCATCATTGGAATAATGCATTTTTTTGCACCATATGTTTTCAAATGGTATTCGTATATACCGGAGGCTCCTATTGAAATATATCAATCAATTAACTACATAAATTTCTGTTTTTCCTTTTTGCTGGCCGGTATCAGCTTTTCTTTGCTGATGGTACGAAAGCAGCTGTTTGCCGGTATGAGGGAAATAAGTATATTCTATATATTCTTTGTCATGGTATGGTTATCAAGGATCATAATTCAAATCATATGGCCATGGCCTTCTGCTTTGCAAATGTGGCTGGTAATTGGCTTTGTTATGGAGTTCATATTTGCTTTGATTCCGGTTATATGTTTTATTAAGAATCATGAGGATAAAAAATAATCACAGTATTATAAATGCTGATTTGCAGAGTTAGGCAAATTAACAGGTAACTCCATATTCTTAAGGGATATGGGGTTTTTATTAGAAACATAATTTATTATTAAAATTTCCGAAAATTAAGAACTTTTATCAGGAAGTATGATATAATATTATCAAAGTATGACATAAATATAACAGTGTTGGCATATAACTGGTTACACCCCTTTTAGAGTGGAAAGCGAGGGTTGACCATGAAAAAATATCGTATCATATCTCTCCTTTTGCTGAACCTGATGCTTCTCATGTCCTTTGGATGTGTCAAGGTTTTTCGGTATTCCATAGGTTGTGCCGAAATCAAGTCCGACGAAGACTTCACTTTCTTCATCGTTTCTGATATCCACCACCTGACCAAGGAAGGCTATGACAATGGAAAAGCTTTCAGGGAATATCTCGATACAGGAGATGGCAAGTTGATTCAATACTCAGGTGAACTGCTGGATGCCCTGACCAGGGACATCAAGGCTGAGCAGCCTGATTTTGTCGTATTTACGGGAGATCTTACCTGCAATGGTGAGAGGAAAAGCCACCTGGATCTGGTCAAGCGGCTAAAGGCTATTGAGGATGAAGGGACTTGCGTTTTTGTTGTTCCCGGCAATCATGATGTACAGAATCCCTGGGCAATTGACTATATAGGGGATGAACCCCAAAAAGGGAGTATGATCAGCAACGATGAGTACTTGAATATATACAGTCCTTTCGGTTATGAGGGAGCGGTGTCCAGGGACACGGATTCTTTAAGTTATCTTGCAATGCCTACTGAGGATACATGGCTTCTGATGCTGGATTCAACGATAACCAACAGGAATGTAGCCAAGCAGAGTCCCGAGCAGGGAGGAGAGCTGAAACCGCAGACCCTGAAATGGATAGAGCAATGCGGGAACCTTGCAAAGGATAACAATGTCAGGCTTATAGCGGTTATGCACCACAGCCTTATTGACCACAGTCATATACTGAATGAGAATTATACCCTGGAGAACAGTGAAGAGGCGGTAAAGGTATTTGGCAGATGCGGTATAGAGATAGTGCTGACAGGCCATGTGCATATACAGGATATAAAGAGCTGTCAGTATGAAGATAAGACCATATATGATATTGCCACCAGTAGTCTTGTTGTATATCCGCACCAATATGGTAGAATGGACTATACCTACGGCAGGGGTTTTGATTATAGGACTGTAATGGTGGATGTGGGCAAATGGAGCAGGCAGGAGCAGGTGGATGATGAGGTTCTTTTGAATTTTGAAACCCGCTCAATGGAGCTTTTTGTAGAGCAATGCGGCAGGATGCATCAGAGATGCCTTTCCAGACAGGATGATCTGTCTGAAGAAGACAGGAAGGTCTACCTTGATATAATAGACAGGATGAATATTCTATATTTTGCAGGCTATAGGAATGAAGCATTAAGTGGAATAGTAAACACAGAAGCCTTTGAGAGGCTGAAGGAAATAAAGCCTTGCTTCACCAAGGAATATGCAATGAGCATGCTGGAAGACCAGAGGACAGACAACAATGTATTGCATATTCCGGTTCATGAGGATAATGAGGGAAGTATGCAATAGATATCCTCATATGAAAAAGAGCAAGTAAAGCAGTATACCTATGAAAGCGGCGACAGCGTTCAATATGAGAGTCTTGTTGAACTTGTCGCTTTTTCTTCTGCATCTTCTGAGATTTATGAGGATAGATACCATGCAGAAGAAGAAAAGAAGCACCAGCAGGAAGAATACATAGCTCATAAGATCTGTGTCCCATGTAGCCTGAAGCACTATATGCAGGGACTTGTCCATATAGGATTCAAAGCCGGGTTTGGCGACCAAGGTGATAAAAAGTGTTATTGATACCAGTATCCAGGATATTATACCGGACCACTTGACCCATTTCACAAGGGTGTCAGGGCCTCTTCTCCTATCAAGCATAATATTACCTCCCATAATTTACTATAATTAGATTATATTAAACAATTTGGCCGGAATCAACGTATATATTTATGGTGGGAATCAATATATATTTTGGAGGTGCTTTATCACGAGTGAGATACAGAGTTATATAAACCTAATGAATAGTTCCATATTAAATCTTTTTAGGGATGCTTTGAGGGTTTGTGCCGGAAGACCTGCCCTTGCAGCTTTTGTTGCACGGGCCATCCTCCTGCAGAGGAAAGCGGAAATGAAGAGATTGGAATGGGAGAAAAAGGGTGTACATGTCCCCCCTTTTATAATAGCCAGCATCACACAGCAATGCAACCTTAGGTGTAAGGGATGCTATGCAATGGTCCACAGCACGGAGGACTCTGAGGACATGGGAATAAAGCGCTGGGGGGAAATCATAAAAGAAGCCCGGCAGCTTGGGATTTCAATTGCTCTGCTGGCAGGAGGAGAGCCTTTTACAAGAAAGGATTTCATTGAGATAACAAAAGAAAATCCTGAGATGATATTTCCGGTGTTTACCAACGGATTGCTGATAGATGATGAGATAATAAAACAGCTGAAAAACCAGAGAAATATTGTTCCGGTAATAAGCCTGGAGGGCTTTCGTAATGAAACAGATGACAGAAGGGGAACCGGAGTATATGACCGGATAACAGAAGCGATGAAAAAGCTTGATGAATCAGGTATATTTTTTGGAACATCCCTTACTGTCACCAGCGAGAACTTCAACACACTGACCGATGAAACTTTTGTAAGGGCACAGATGGAAAAAGGCTGCAAGCTGTTTTTCTATGTGGAATACACCCCTGTTGAAAGCGGTACAGATCAGTTGATGATATCAATGGAACAGAGACAAGAACTGGAGATCATCCTGAAGGACTTTAAAAGGAAGTTCAACGGAATCTTTATAGCTTTTCCTGGGGATGAAAAAAACTACGGTGGATGCTTGTCTTCAGGAAGGGGCTTTGTTCATATCAATCCCAAAGGCAATCTGGAGCCTTGTCCTTTTGCACCTTATTCAGATGTGAATCTGAAACAGATGTCCATGCAAGAGGCATTAAGGTCTAAATTTCTTAAGACATTGCGTGAAAGTCCTGAGCATCTCCGGGAGACTTACGGAGGCTGCGCTTTGTTCGTAAATCGGGAATGGGTAAAGTCCAAGCTTGACATCTAAATCAAAAGCTTATATTTTTGCAGGTATAATGTTATTGACTTTTGCCTGCAATAGTTTTACAATAACAGTGAATAAATGAATAAAAAATTCATAGACATATAGAGGAAGAAGTGATAGTATGGGAAAAGCCTTTAGTGAAAAGGAAAAGGAACTAATCAGAAACAGACTGTTTGAGAAAGGTAAAGAGTTGTTTTCAAGATACGGCCTTAGGAAGACAGGCATTGGAGATCTGACCGAGGCTGTAGGAATAGCTCAGGGCTCTTTTTATAACTTTTATCAGTCCAAGGAAGAGCTGTATTTTGAGATTATTGAGCAGGAGGAGCAGAATATCAAGAACAGGCTGCTTTCCGACCATAAATTAAGCGATAAACCTACTGTCGAATCAATAAGAAGCTTTTTGACAGATGCCTTTGAAATGATAGACGAGAGTGTATTGATGAAGAAGCTTATGAATGGAGATGATTATGAGCTTCTGGTAAGAAAGCTGCCGGAGGATAGAGTCGCCGGGCATATAGAGAAGGATTCTGACATATTGAAGCCGGTGATAACCATGTGGCAGAGGCAGGGGGCAATAATAGACGACAAGCCCGAAGTGATAGGAGCTCTGCTTCGTGCTCTTTTCATTTTTACGCTGCACAAGAAAGAAATCGGAGGAGATATTTATCCGGAAGTGCTGGGGCTGTTGATAGATCTGATAGCCAGAGGCATTATTAAGGAGGAAAAGAAATGATTGATGTGAAGGATTTGAGGTTCAGCTATCCGGGAAATAAGGAATTGACCCTTAAGGGTATGGATTTTTCTATAAAAAAAGGGGAGATATTTGGTTTTCTGGGACCTTCAGGAGCGGGAAAAAGCACTACTCAAAAGATAGCAATCGGGATATTGAAAAACTATCAGGGCAGTGTGAAGGTAATGGGAAGGGAACTCAATAAACTGGGGACGGATTATTATGAAAAAATCGGAGTGGCTTTTGAATTCCCCAATCTGTACAGTAAATTCACAGCAGTTGAGAATTTATCATTTTTCAGGTCTTTATACTCCGGAAAAACTGAAGAGCCTATGAAGCTTCTTGAAATGCTCGGACTTTCACAGGATGCAGATACCAGAGTTTCAGATTTTTCTAAGGGGATGAAGATGCGTCTTAATTTTTGCAGGGCTCTGCTGAACAAACCGGAGATATTATTCCTTGATGAGCCTACTTCCGGTTTGGATCCGGTAAATGCCAGAAAAATGAAGGATATCATACTGGAGAAAAGGAATAATGGATGTACCATTTTCCTGACTACTCACAATATGAATGTGGCTGAGGATTTGTGCGACAGGGTTGCTTTTATTGTAAACGGAAGCATAGCCCTTATTGATTCCCCCAGACAGCTGATGATAGATAAGGGAAAGAAAAGTCTCAGGGTTGAATACAGGGAGAAGCAGGAGACCTGCTGCAGGGACTTTAACCTGGCCGGTCTTGGAGATAACGGGGAGTTCATTCAGCTTATCAAGAACAAGTCCATTGAGAGAATGCACACTCAGGAGGCGACTCTGGAGGACATTTTCATAGAAGTGACTGGAAGGGGTCTGGCATGAGGATATTGAGTGGGATATTATACGATATCAAATTTCAGATAAGGCACGGCTTTTATTATGCCTATGCTCTGATAAGCCTGCTGTATATCCTTCTCATAAGGGTGATGCCGGCTGAGACAAGGGAATATGTATCAATATTAATATTGCTTACTGATCCCACTGTATTGGGATTTTTCTTCATAGGAGGGATAGTACTTCTGGAAAAGGATCAGAACATTTTTGCAAGCCTTTTTGTTACTCCAATGAAGGTAGGGGAGTATATTGCGGCAAAGCTTGCCTCACTTACCCTGATTTCTTTGCTTTCTTCCGCCATTATTGCTTTTTGCTCTACTCCGGGAGGCTTCGACCCGCTGCTGCTTCTTATATCCATAGTGCCCAGTTCTATGTTCTTCACCCTTGCAGGGATTGCTTTGGCGGCCAGGGTGAGATCCATAAACGGCTATATAATTGCATCGCCTTTTTACCTGACACCCTTTATACTGCCGATATTCGGTTATCTGAAGCTGTTTGATTCCCCGGTATTCTCCTTTCTTCCGGGGTATGGCTCCCTGCAGCTGGTTGCGGGAGCATATCAGGGAATATCCTTTGTTGATGGGATATATTCAATGATACTCTTGCTGATTTGGGTTGTACTTGCATATATTTGGGCGGAGAGCTGGTTCAAAAGATATATATTGTCTGCAATAGGAGGGGGAAGCATATGAAAAGGCTGTTGGTGCTTACTTTTGGAGACATGAAGAATATTACTCGTGATTCAATGCTGCTCATAGCTGTGATAGCCCCATTTCTGCTGGCTTTTGCCATGAGATATGGGCTTCCTTTTATAATAACAGTGCTTGTCAGGGAGATTTCCTTTGACCTGTCCCCTTATATGGGCTTGATAATGAGTGTGATTGTACTTATCACACCATTGATGATGGGAATGCTGTCCGGATTTTTGATATTGGATGAAAGAGATGAAAACATACTGACTTTCTTCTCTGTAACACCCATTACAAAGTCGGGGTATCTGTTCTACAGGATAGCTATGCCCACATTTTTGAGCCTGCTGCTCTCTTTCTTTGTATTCTACTTCATTGGGATAGTGGACATGAGCCTGGCGAAATTAGCTCCGGTGCTTGTGCTTTGTGCGCTGGAGTCACCTATGATAGCGCTGTTTCTTGGAGCTTTTGCTTCCAACAAGGTAGAGGGGCTGGCATTGACAAAGGCTCTTGGCATATTGTTTCTGGCACCGGTTGCAGGTTTTTTTATAAAATCAGACTGGCATTATGTAGTAGGGATAGCGCCTCAGTATTGGATATCAAAGGCGCTGCTTGCCGGTGCAGGAGGAGGCGGTGGTTATTGGTTCTTCATAACTGTAGGGGCAGCAGTGCATTTCTTGATTTTGGTACTGCTTATTAGACGTTTTGAGAACACTTATGTATAGTGATGCATATTATGAACAAATTTCAGAATAATACATTCTAGTAACAAATGTATAAACTATAGTACCTTTTCATACTAAGAGGAGTGAAATATCAAAAGATCCTTCAGTCGTTCCTCCATCAGGATGACATGCTCTGCTTTCGAAAAGATGACTACATGCCGTTTACATAAGAAAAACGATAGTACCTGTCATGCTGAGCGCAGCGAAGTATCTTGGATACCTCAGTCATTCCTCCTTCAGGATGACATGCTTTGTTTTATGGCAAGAAAGCTGTTAACTGTGATAAAAACTGCCAAAAAAATGTACGATTTATTGTAATGTAGAAAACCTTGTGATATAATCAGTTAAGTTGAGAATCATAAATAGATGTAATTTAATATTGAAGCAATCGTTGATGGAGAGAGTAAGTTGTGAAAGGCAACAAGAGAGGTGCTGCCAGCGGCTGAAAGCACACCGGCACGGAAGCAATCGAAGTTCACTCCGGAGATTCAAGGCTGAACCAAGTAGGCTTTGACGGCTTATACCGTTATATAATGAGCGGTTTGCAGTTATGCAAACAAGCAGGGTGGTACCGCGGATAACCTTCGTCCCTTTTTTGGGGGATGAGGGTTTTTATTTTTTAAAAAGTTTAAAATATACCTATAGAAAGGAGCATAAGAATGAAAGACATATTGGAAAAGATCAAGATGCAATCAGTTGAAGAGCTGGAAGGCGTTCAATCTCTTCAACAATTGGAAGAACTTAGAATAAAGTATCTGGGTAAAAAGGGAGAACTTACACAGGTGCTGAGGGGAATGGGAGGATTGACTCCCGAGGAAAGGCCGGTTATAGGACAGCTGGCTAATGAGATCAGGGATTACATCAATGAGAAGATTGAGGAGACTGCATACTGCCTGAAGAGAAAGGAACTGGAGAACAGGCTGAGAAGCGAGTTCATAGATGTGACAATGCCGTCCAGGAAAAGATCCTTGGGCAATAAGCATCCGCTGACTAAGGTGCAGGACGAGATCAATGAGATATTTATAGGAATGGGTTTTTCCATAGTGGAAGGGCCTGAGATAGAAAAGGCATATTACAATTTCGATGCATTGAATCACAGCAAATATCATCCTGCCAGGGACATACAGGATACCTTCTATATGACTGAAGAAATACTTCTGAGGACACAGACCTCCCCAATGCAGGTAAGGACAATGGAGCAGCAGAAGCCTCCCATCAGGGTGCTGGTCCCTGGAAGGGTTTACAGAAGAGATGAGATAGATGCCACACATTCACCTATGTTTCATCAGATAGAGGGCCTGGTAGTGGATAAGGGAATTACAATGGCCAATCTGAAGGGGACTTTGGATGTATTTGCAAAGAAGCTTTATGGAGAGGATACAAAGACAAGGTTCAGGCCTCATCACTTCCCCTTTACTGAGCCAAGTGCGGAGATGGACTGTACTTGCTCGGCATGCAAAGGTGCGGGCTGCAGAGTATGCAAGAACGAAGGCTGGATAGAGATTCTGGGTGCGGGTATGGTGCATCCCAACGTGCTTAGGAACTGCGGTATAGATCCGGAGGTATACTCAGGCTTTGCATTTGGTATGGGTCTTGACAGGATTGCGCTGCTGAAGTACGACGTAGATGACCTCAGACTTTTCTTTGAAAACGACAAGAGGTTCCTGGCGCAGTTCTAGAAAAGATAAATGAAAGAAAGGGGATAAATTATGCTGGTACCTATTAAATGGTTGAAGGATTATGTTGATATAAATATTGATTCCAAAGAATTCGCAGAGGCAATGACCATGTCGGGTTCAAAGGTGGAGCGGATCGAGGAGCTGGGGAAGGAGATAAGCAATGTCGTAGTGGGCAGGATACTGAAGATAGAGAAGCATCCTGATGCCGACAAGCTTATCGTAACACAGGTCGATGTTGGAACTGAGACAATACAGATAGTGACAGGAGCTAACAACGTAAAGGAAGGGGATTATATTCCCATTGCAAAGCATGGGTCAACCCTGCCCGGAGGAGTGAAGATAAAGAAAGGAAAGCTCAGAGGGGTGGAGTCAAATGGAATGATGTGTTCAGCCCAGGAGCTTGCACTGGACCTTGACAATCTGCCGGAGGATATGTTGGACGGTATATATATACTTGACAAGGAATATCCCCTGGGTGCGGATATAAAGGATATACTGGGTCTGAATGACACTGTTGTGGAATTTGAGATAACCAACAACAGACCGGACTGCCTGAGCATAATTGGTATAGCAAGGGAAGCGGCAGCAACCTTTGGAAAAACCGTCAAGTATCCGGAAACAGCTTTTAAGGAGAATTCCGAAAATATAAAGGACTATATCGATATAGAGATAAAGAACAGTCAGCTATGTCCAAGATATGCAGCCAGAATGGTCAAAAACATAGTCATAAAGGATTCTCCGGCTTGGATGCAGGAAAGGCTTGTAAAAGCAGGAATCAGACCCATAAGCAATATAGTTGATATAACCAACTATGTAATGCTGGAGCTGGGTCAGCCTATGCATGCTTTTGACTACAGGGATCTGGAGGACAGGAAGATAATTGTAAGAAATGCAGCAGCAGGAGAAGCCATAAAGACCCTTGACGAAGCAGATCGGAAGCTGGATGAGTCAATGCTGGTGATAGCAGATGGCAAAAACCCAACAGGAATAGCAGGTGTCATGGGTGGATACGGAAGTGAGATTAAGGAAGATACAAAAACCATTGTATTTGAGTGTGCCAACTTCGACCCTGTGAACATAAGGACCACCTCTAAAAAACTGGGACTGAGGACTGATGCATCCTCCAGGTATGAAAAGGGCATAGATCCTGAATTGATAACAACGGCTCTAAACAGGGCATGCAGCCTTGTGGAGCAAATAGGGGCAGGAGAAGTTGTCGGAGGCGTGATAGATATCTATCCAAATCCAAGAAAGCCCAAGAAACTAAGCCTTAATGCGGAGAGAGTAAGGAATTTCATCGGAGCGCAGGATATCACCCGTGAGATGATCGTTGATTATCTGACTTCCATTGAGTTCAAGGCTGAAGGAGAAGAAGACCTTCAGATAACAGTACCCACCTTCAGAGAGGATGTTGAGGGCGAAGCCGACCTGATAGAAGAAATAGCGAGACTTTACGGTTATGACAAGATTCCGGTGGATCTGATGGATACCACCTTCACTCAGGGCAGTAAGAGCTACAGGCACAAGATCAGAGATATGGCAAAGACTAACATGGCTGCTCAGGGATTGTTCGAAGTGCTGACATACTCCTTTGTCAGTCCGATGGTATATAACAAGATAAAGCTTAAGGCAGAGAATCCACTGAGAAATGCCATAAAGCTCATCAACCCCCTTGGAGAAGACCAGAGTATAATGAGAACCACCATTATTCCAAATATGCTAGAGGTAGTGTCAAGGAACTATAACAGGAAGATTGCCGAAGGTCAGTTCTTTGAACTGTCAAAAGTCTATATGTCTGAGACCCTTCCTTTGACCGATCTTGCTGATGAGCGGGAGATGCTGACCATAGGGATGTACGGAAATGTGGATTTCTTCGACCTGAAGGGTGTGGTGGAGAATCTGCTGGAGGAGTTGAACATAGACCAATACAGGATATTGTCCTCCAACAATGACAGCATGCATCCGGGAAGGACAGCTGAGCTTCTTATAAACAATAAGAGAATAGGTTGTTTGGGCGAAGTCCATCCTGAAGTATTGGACAACTACGATATACCGGTCAGGGTATATATTGCAGAACTGAACTTTGACGAAATAATCCGCCAGTGCGATATGAACATCAAATATGAAGCCTTGCCGAAGTATCCTTCGGTTGCAAGGGATATTGCAATTGTGGTAAATGAAGACATCACTGCCGGACAGGTGGAAGAAATAATCAGGAATAAAGGCGGTAAGCTCATTGAAGAAGTGCAGCTCTTTGACATATACCGAGGAAGCCAGATCGAAGAAGGCTACAAGAGCATGGCGTACTCCATAGTGTACCGATCTGACGAGAAGACCTTGTCGGAGGATGATATTACAAAGGTCCACAACAAGATCGTCAATTCCCTGGTGAATCAGGTGGGAGCTGCATTGAGACAATAGCTCTTTAAAGTACCTAGGGTAAAAAATGTCGTAAAATACAAAAACAACAGGCTTCGGCCTGTTATTTTTGTATTTTACTTCACGGATATTTCATTGATATTTCATAAATTGTTCACAATTCTTCAATGAAAGTTCAATATTTTCTGATAATATTATCGTAGTATTTTCTGCAATTATGTAGTATTTATACATTTTTTACAATAATCTTGGAAGTCGGAGGTGGGGTTGTTGAATAAAATTATAGAAGTAAGAGATCTGGTCAAGCATTTTGAAATCACTTCAAGCAAAGGAGCAGAGAAGAGCTATGTGAAGGCTGTGGACGGAGTATCCTTTGACATATTCGAGGGAGAGACCCTTGGACTTGTAGGTGAAAGCGGGTGCGGCAAATCAACCACCGGAAGACTTATTCTAAAGCTCATTAAGCCTTCTTCCGGGGACATATATCTTGAAGGTAAGAACATAAATGCTATTACAGAAAAGGAGTTAAGGAAGATTCGGAAGGATATACAGGTTGTTTTTCAGAACCCCTATTCCGCACTGGATCCCAAAATGACCATTGAGGACATCCTTTCGGAGCCCCTGAGCATACATAAGATTGTGTTTAAATATGACTACTCTAAAGAGGTAAAAAGACTTCTAAACCTTGTAGGACTAAGCGAGAAGGATGGTTTAAAGTTCCCCCACGAGTTCAGCGGCGGACAGAGGCAGAGAATAGGAATAGCAAGGGCTATTGCTACCAGACCTAAGTTCATAATATGTGATGAACCTGTATCGGCTCTTGATGTATCAGTGCAGTCCCAGATACTGAATTTGCTGGATGACCTTCAGCAAGAGCTTAAAGTATCATATCTATTTATAGCCCACGGCCTCAATGTGATAAGACATGTATCCAACAAGGTTGGTGTCATGTATCTCGGGAAGATCGTAGAGATGGGAACAGTAGATGAAATATTCAACAAACCTGTGCATCCCTACACAAAGGCTTTATTGTCCTCCGCGCCTGTACCTGATCCTTTCAGCCACAGAGAGAAGGAGGTACTTGAAGGGGAAATACCCAGTCCGGTCAATCCACCTCCCGGCTGCAGCTTTCATCCAAGGTGCAGGTATGCCATGAGTATTTGCAGAGAGAAAAAGCCATTCATACAAAATATCAACGAGAGCCATAGGGTCTCCTGCCATTTGGTTGACTTAAACTGTGACTTCAAGGGGGGATTAGCTTGATAAACAGAATAATGGGAATATCAAAAAAAATAGTACTATCCGCAATTATATTTCTCGTATTTGTTTATATTACCGTATTGCTGTGCAGCATTCCGGGAAGCTTTACTGTCACTATTGAGGATGGAAGACTCACTCCATCCCATATCGGTGTTTTTATAATAAAAGATACAAATGAGAAGTTCATATCACTTCTGAAGCTTGACCTGGGGAGGTCAGGAAGGGATGGAAGGCCTTTGACCTATCTTATAACCGATTCTATGAAAAAGTCGGTTCTGCTTATGGCGTTTGGAATGCTTCTGGCTATGGTATTGGGGGTTTCAAAGGGCATAATAGACAGCAAGAAGGGCAAAGAAAACGGGTCAAGCCTGAAGGTTCTGAGCACAATAATACCTATTTCCCTTCCGGATATATTGATTATCGCTCTTCTGCAGCGTCTGGCGGTATTTTTAAACAGTAACGGCATACGAATATTCAGGGTTGGCGGAGGCGGGTCAGTACACCATATGCTGTTGCCGATATTGGCTCTTTCAATACTTCCAGGCTGCTATATAGCAAGGATTACATCAATGTCAATAGACAACTGCTATGGGCAGGAGTTTATAAATGCAGCAAGGGGGAAGGGCTGCTCCGGTTACAGGATACTGTGGAACCATGTAATGAGAAATGCTGTTCCTGCAATAATAGACAGTCTTCCCACCATCACTTCAATTATCATAGGCAATCTGCTTATGGTGGAAAGTGTTTTTTCATATCCCGGTCTTACAAAAGCTCTTGTCAGCTTTTTTGAGTTCAATGAGAGGGATGGAATAATAGCAAGCATCATACTTATAGGCATCATCTATTTCGCATTGGATGCTGTTTTTAGCATGCTTAAAGGGATAGTAGTCAAGCCTCTTAAGGAGGAGAGCCTATGAATAGATTTATTGCCCGACTCAGACTGCCTGAGCTTGATATCAACAAGCTGAATATACCTTTGGTATTGGGGATATTAGTTGTTTTTTCACTGATTATTTTTAGTATTTATCCTGAGTTTTTTACTGCTTCAGATCCCTATGGCAAGGAGAGGCTGGATTTTATTTTTATCAATGATGAGATAAATATATTTGAACCTCCGGTAGCACCTTGCAAGGAATACCCCTGGGGGACGGATGCTTATGGAAGGGATATGAAAAGCCTGATATTCTATGGCTGCAAGCTTACGTTGTTTACTGCAGTCCTTATAGCCTTCGGCAGGCTGCTGATATCACTTCCTATTGCCATATTGGCAGGCTACAGGAACAGAGCGACAATATGGCTGATGAGACAATTCAGCATAATGTTCAGTGCATTTCCCCTGGTGATTATTGCAATGCTCTTCAGCCGAATCAAGCTGTTTGAAGATGTTTTTGTGGAACCTACCCGTATTGTGGCATATATACTTATAATCTTTGGATGGAGCAGACTGGCCAACCTCTTGAAGGAAAAGGTGGAGGAGGTACTGGGCCAGGACTTCATCGAGGGTGAAATAGCCATGGGCAAGAACAGGCTGGAGATTGCACTTCAGAATATTATACCCCATCTGATTCCTACAATTGTGGTGCTTTTCTTCCTGGAGGTGGCACAGGCACTTCTGATGCTTTCCCAGGTAGGGGTGTTTGGACTAATCATAAGTACAGGAACTGTAGATGCGGCAGGAGATTACCGCATCCCTTTCGAAGTGGAATGGGCTTCGCTGCTTGCAGCACCTCAGTGGCCTCTTTCTATAGGAAGGTATTGGCTTGTACTATATCCGGCAGCGGCGTTTTCTGTGAGTATAATAGGCTTCAATCTTCTGGGAGAAGGTTTGAGGCTTGAGCTGGACAAGAGAAGCTCAAGGATAATCTCATGGATAAGAGCCGTACCTGCTTTTCTCTCACCTGCCAGACTGATATATGAGATAAGGAATATTGACACCTATAGGGCCAATGTAAGAAGGAAGCTGGCATTCTATAGCGTAATACTTATAATAGCCTTCTTCCCTCAGGGAGGAAGCAAATACGTATTCGATACTGTAAATGCTTTCAGTACCATCAGTGAGCTTTCCAGGGAAGAATATGCGGGAAGGATGTCGGGAAGCGGAAACAACCAGAAAATCGCAGGGTATATTGCAGATAAGCTGCAGGAATATGGGATACAGCCTTTCGAGGGTAAATATATCCATGAATTCCCCATAGAGTCAGCCTTCAATATAAAGGACTCAACTATGTCTGTGACCGGTGAGGCGACAGGGACAATAGATCTTGAATTCCGTAAGGATTATTATATAGTATCTCCTTACAACATTAATGGAACATATGACCTTAGATATGT